>JBLMWR010000771.1:0-2870 GCA_050257335.1 Deltaproteobacteria bacterium
GATCGACGATTCATGGCGGTGGGAGCGTTGGAGGAAAAGTTCTGGGACTTGCTGTGCGACACGCTGGCACGCCCCGACCTCAAGCCGTTTCGCATTGCCACCGGAGCCGACGGGGCGTACGCCCGCGCGGAACTGGCAGGCATCTTCCGCAGCCGATCCCAAGCCGAGTGGAGCGCAGTGTTCGACGGCGTGGATTGCTGCGTGACCCCGGTTCTGACCCTGCAGGAGAGCCTGGAGAACGAGCACTTCAAGGCGCGCGGCGTGGTGGTCGAAGCGGGGAGCTTCAAGCAATTCGCGTCGCCCTTCCGAATGAGTGACTTCGAGTTCGAGGTGATGCGTGCGGCACCGCCGGCCGGAGCCGACAGCGAAGCGATCCTGCGCGAAACGGGATACTCGATCGAGGCCATCGAAGCCTTGCGCGGAAAGGGCGTGATCTGAGCACACTGGCGGACGCCACGATCTGGAAAAGACGCAACAAAGCACTAGAGAAACAGCGTCAATACCCCCGTATAGCCGTAGAGCTGGTCGTGGGAGATCTCGCCGCTGCAGAAGAATCCCACAAGGGGGATGTCGCCGAAGGTCTCGCGGATGAGCTGCGGCTCCACTGAGTCGTCGCCGAACATGTGGCCGCCGCGGCCGAGACAGGAGAAATACAAACCTCCCTTCGGCGGCGCCGGGAGCGAGTCGCGTAGTTCCCGCAGCATACGCTCCAGGTCTTCACGCGCCGCCTTGCCGTCGCGCCGGACGAACAGCAGCTGCCGGCCCGGCTCGGCCAGTTCGTTGATGGCGATCAATCCGTTCCTCGGGTCGATGCCGACGACATTGCGTACCAGGTAGTCGTTCGACTCCCGTCCGGCCACCGGCAATCCCACCAGCACGTACTGGGCGGCGCGGGACAGGTCGCGGGCCAACACCTCGCCTGCCGCCTCCTTGTAGACGTCGAGCGCCGGCCGGTTGTCGAGGGTGGCGATGATGTTGCGCTCGGCCTCGGTAACGACATAGCGCCCCGGCAGCGGCGCGCAGCCCTGAGTCAGGCGTGTGGCCACCTGGACGGCATCGGAGAAGGCCACGCCGGATATGCCGCCGGAGAGCACCTCGTCGGCGACTTGGACCGCGTGTTCGCGGGCACTCGACATGCCGCCGGTGATGAAGCCGCTGGTCACCTTGCCTGCCATGTCGGCCACCAGATCGGACATGTCCGGCGTCTGGGGGTCGGCATGCACTACGGCGAAGTACGGCGTCTCGGCGCTGCCGACGAGCGGCTGGCGACCGGAGAAGACGCGGAAGCTGCCGGGCGTGAAGCGGCCAAGCATGACCGCCAGGCCGCCGGTATCGATCGCGGCGGCGCCGCGGCCGCAGATACCTATGCCGACAGACCCGACCCAGTGGTCGACGGCCGTGGCCTCCCGCAACTGCCGCAGAATGTCTTTGGCATGGGCCGCAAAACCATCGGTAAAATAAACGAAACCGAGATTGGCGCCGCTCGGCCGCCGCAGGCGATCGAGGCATGCGTCCAGGGCGGCTTGCCAGTCACCGCCGAAGGCGTGGGCGGCGTCAAGCTCAATGGCGCTCACTTGGCTTTGGGCCTTTCCTCGCGGGCGGGCTTTTCGTCCGGCGCAGGGGGCGGTGCTGGCGTCGCGGCCGACCCCGCCGCTTGCTGGATCAGGCTCCAGGGCCATAGGGCCGCGTTGGCGAAGGTACTGGCCCCCCCCTCGCCCTGCGTCGCCGACTGGCCGATGGCCTGCACCGCAGCCAGCGTGACGCGCTGCATCTCAAGTCCCTGTATGCTCATCTGCAGCATATTCAGGTTCATCTTGAGCCAGCCTTCGACCGCTTTGAGGTCGGCAATGCGCTTGTCCAATTCATTCACGTCGAGGGTCGGCGTAACCATCCCAGGCAAGCTGAAGCCCATGCTCGACCACATTCCTTTGAGGAATTCCAGGGGGTCTTGGGACGATGACTGACTGGACACGGCTTGCTCCCGAGAACTGCGGCTGCGGCAATCTTACTCCAAGCCCTGCGCCGCAGCGGTCGCAGTCGTGCGAAAAAAACGCGGCTGGACGCCGCGTGAAAGACAACGGCTGGAGCTTTCACCCCAGCTGCTGGAGGATCCTGTCAGGAGGCTCTGCTCGCGCTGGGGAGCGGTGCTGTCCCCGGTGATATGGGCTGATCGAGCGCGGCTTGCCCGCCCGGCACCGTTGTACTTCTCGGCAGGGACTTGCCGTCCAACGGGACACATACTGTGGTGGGGCCACAGCTTAGGAAGTGCGGCAGAGCTGTCACCTGTTCCGGGTCAAGCCTGCCGGCTTGCCCAAGACGGGATCGGGTCGGTTGCGCTGTACTCTCGTCGCCGGCACCATGTCCACGGGGTCGAGCGACTCGCGCTTGGCTGCGCCAGGCGCGGCCTGAGCCGGCTCCCCCAGCCGGATCACGGCGGGGGTGAAGAAACCGAGCAAACTGTCGAGCCACAGCAGAGCGACGAAGGCGGCTCCGGTGGCCACGGCGATCGCGGCAAAGGTCGCCATTGGGGGTCCGAACTGCTTGATCCTGTCGACAAGGCTCTGATCCGGCAACAGTTGAGGGGGGTAACGTCCCGGTCGCACCTGCTTCTCCTCTTGTCGCGTCATGGTTGTCGCTGTTCTTTCCGTCATCGTCCGATAAGACCAACCGGCGCGAACCCATTCTGTCTCCCTCGGGCGCCTTTGAATATCGGTCAAATGGATTAGTTTGCCGTCCGGTAGGAATCGAACATGGCCGAGAAAGCGGGCGCGTCGGGATAGCGCTCCCTCGCATGCCGGAGTCAACCGGGAGGGGGACGGGCCCCGGCGCCGTGGTGCCGCTGCCGAGATCGATCACCGCGATCGGGACCG
>JBLMWR010000772.1:0-6721 GCA_050257335.1 Deltaproteobacteria bacterium
CTGGCAGCAGAAGCTCCCCACTCCGTTCTTCGTCTTCAAATGGGGCCCGGGGATGTCTCCGGTCCTGTACCGCGACCTGGTCCTCTTCTGCCAGGACGACGACCTCTATCCGGCGTTCTACGCCTTCGAGAAATCGACCGGCAAGCCGCGCTGGAAAGACGAACGCCTCGACATGGCGGTGAACTACTCGCATCCCGTCGTCTGCACCACGAACGGCCGCGACGACATCGTCGTGGCGGGAACGGGGATGCTGATCGGCTACGACCCCCAGTCGGGCCGCCGCCGTTGGTTCGCACGGACGCTGCTTCGCAACATCAAGACGACTCCCGTCTGCGTCGACGGCGTGATTTACATCTCGGTCCAGAGCGGAGGGATCGCCAACCAGTGGATCGCGTCGATCGATCAGGCCGAAACGGGAAACCGCGACGGCAAGCTCGACAAAGCCGAGATTCAGGCCTTCGTGGGGGAAACACCGATTCCCGAGGCGTTTTTCAAAAAGACCTTCGACCGCGGAGACCTCAACAGGGACGGGTTTCTCGAAGGAGCCGAGCTCGACGTCGCCTTTCTGCATCCCGACAACTTCGCGGGAGTCCCCTTCACGGTGACCGGCGAGAACGCCGCCGAGCAGTTCGTTCTGGCGGTCCGCGGCGGCGGCGAGGGTGACGTGACGAAGTCGCACGTCCTCTGGAAGCACCCCACGAAACACACTGATCACATCGTCTCGCCGTTCGTCAAGGACGGCCGCATGTTTCTGGTCAAAGACGGAGGCATCAACACGGTCTTCGATACGGCCTCAGGAAAACCATTGCGTGCGCCCCGGCGGCTGGGGAACAGCGGCGGTTATTTCGCCTCGCCCGTCGAGGGAGACGGCAAGATTTACCTCGCCGGCGAGAACGGCAACGTGCTCGTTCTTAAAGATAGCCCCGAATACGAGGAGCTGGCCAAAAACGACCTCGGCGAAAGCATCATCGCCACCCCCGCCATCGCTGACGGCGCGCTCTTCATCCGCACCCGCACGAAAATCCTGTGCATCGCCGCCGGCGACCGCGCGAAATGACTGATCGAAATCGCCGATGAGCTTGAGTCCAGGCTTCAGCCTGCGCCGTTTGACTGTCTTTGCGCCAGATAAAAAGACAAGAAGGCGCACGCAGAGACGCAAAGAAAGGAAGACGAAGTGCGTCCCTGTGAAAACGGCGGTCCCTTACAGATCTTGGGTGAATGGAATTCTTCGCGTCTTTGCGCCTTTGCGTGATGATCTCTTCGTCAATTCACTTTGGTTCCAGGTGAAGGCCGGGCCAAGTCATCCGCCGGCGTTTTTCTGTCGCTGGAACCGCGCTACAAATTCAACACCCGACGCGCATTGCCCCGAAAGATCTTTGCCTGCACCTCCGCCGGCAGGTCGAGCTGCCGGTAGAGCGTAAGCTGCGGGACCTCCTGGCCGGGGGAGAGAAAATCAGTCCCGAACATCAGCCGGTCGGCGCGGCGAATTAAAAAATCGCGGCCGAACTTCGGATCGCGGGTGATCGCCGACGCGCCGCTCCCGGCCGACAGGTCTCCGTACAGGTTCGTGTACTTGTCCATCAGCGTGTCGATCGCCCCGCCGGGCGCGACCACCCCTTTTGGATAACCCCCCAGATCGGCCTGCTTCAGGTCTCCGGAAATCGACGCCCACCACCCGGGGCCATGACCGATGAAAACGGTCTGCGGATTTTCCTTGAGCGCCTTTTCGAGCCCCGGCAGTCCCGGCGCATCCATATTCCGCTGCTTGTCGAGATGGAACAGCACCGGCAGCTTGAGCTCGCCGCACGCCGCGTACAGCGCCATGTTGCGCCGATCGTCGATTTTGACCCCCGGTTTGTGCTCGCCGAAGCCCTTGGCCCCCAGGTCGATCCAGCGCGCGAGCATCGCCACGAGCCCCTCGTGCCCTTTGCTATAGCTCGTGCGCGGGTCGAGACAGCAGAAGGGAATGAGCCGGTCGCGATGCGGTCTGGTTTCGGTCAGCACGAAGTCGCTGGTCAGCAGGTAGCTCGATGACTCTGGGGAAACAAGCGGCAGGACGACCGCCTGGGCCACGTCGTTGGCGTCCATCCACCCCAGCAGCTTCTCGACCGTCAGCACTTCGGTCGTGTTCCACGTCTGCCCGAGATGCGTGTGCACGTCGACGTACCGGCCGGGGGGATAGGTCTTCTCGGATTTTGCGGCAGCTTGCGGCTCGCTGCGGGCAGTCGGCGGTCGCACCATGGTTGCCGCGGCCGCGCAGGTGGAAGCGATCGCCAGACGACAGAAATCTCGGCGGGTGACAATCGGCGGCTCGCGTTGGTCTTTCAAAAGGTGTCCCCCTGTTCGTGATCGTCGGCTCTGGTTCGAGGCCGACTAACTCAGTAAGCACCAATTTGCCGCTCGCAACAGGGTGTGTCAAGTAGTGGAGCATACGCCGCTCGATTCCAAATTCTGAGGCCTGTCACCCGTCGTCTCGATTCGGATGTCGCTGGCCGTCAGGCGCGATAACTTCGCAGGGTGTGTCAAGCGTTTTGCGCAGACACACCGGATTGGCGGTATCCGCGACAAACCGGCGGCCAGGGGGTTGATCTCCAGCGTCGGTGTGTCGTCGCTTCGCTCGACACACCCTACTGGCGTTTAAGCTCCGCCAAATCTTCGAACAGGGAGAGGGCTTCGGGGTTGGCGAGGGACTCGCGGTTTTTGACGGGGCGGCCGTGGACGGCGTCGCGCACGGCCAGCTCCACGGTCTTGCCGCTGCGGGTGTGCGGGACGTCGGCCACCGCGACGATCTTCGCCGGCACGTGACGCGGGGTCGTGTTCCGCCGGATCTGGTCCCTGATCTGTTTCACGAGCGTCTCATCGAGCACAGCGCCCGGACGCAGTTTCACGAACAGCACGACACGCACGTCGTTCTGCCATTCCTGGCCGATCACGACGCTCTCCAGAACTTCGGGGATCTGCTCGACCTGCCGATAGATTTCGGCAGTGCCGATCCGCACCCCGCCGGGGTTCAGGATGGCGTCGCTGCGGCCGTAGATGACGAGGCCGTCATGTTCGGTGATCTCGGCGAAGTCGCCGTGATGCCAGACGCCCGGAAAGCGCTCGAAATACGCCCGGCGGTACGCGTCACCCTGCGGATCGCGCCAGAAGCCCACCGGCATCGAGGGAAACGGCGCGGCACAGACCAGTTCCCCTTTCTGACCGACGACCGGTTTGCCGGCCTCGTCATACACGAAGACCTTCATCCCCAGCCCGCGTGCCTGCAACTCGCCGCGATAGACCGGGGCGATCGGGTTCCCCAGTGCGAAGCACGAGCACAGGTCCGTCCCGCCGGAGATGCTAGACAGGCACACGTCGGGCTTGATCTTCGCATACACGTATTCGAAGTTCTCGCCGCTCAGCGGAGAGCCGGTCGAGAGGATCGTGCGGAGTGCGGCAAGATCGTGCGTCGCGCGCAGTTCGAGCCCCGCCTTGGCGATCGCCGACAGGTAGCGGGGACTGGTACCGAAAACCGTTACCCGTTCGCGCTGGGCCATGTCGAACAGGATGGTGGGATTCGGCGACAGTGGAGATCCATCGTAAAGGACCACCTCGCAACCGACGGCGAGCCCGCTCACCAGCCAGTTCCACATCATCCAGCCGCAGGTAGTGAAGAAGAAGAAAGCGTCATCCCGCCGCAGATCGCAATGCAGGACGTGTTCCTTCTGGTGCTGGAGGAGCACTCCGCCGGCCGAATGCACGATGCACTTGGGGGGACCGGTCGTGCCGGAGGAGTAGAGGATGTAGAGCGGGTGGTCGAACGGCAATTGCTCGAAGTCGATCTCGGTCGCGCGGGAGGTGCGCAGCAAATCGGGCCAGACAGTCGCCCGGTTGATCCCGTCGAGATTCGGCTTCTGCCTCAAATACGGGATGACGACCACGTGCTCGACCGTCGGCAAGTCGCGCTGCACCGCCTTCAACCGTTCGAGAGAATCGAACGCGCGGCCGTCGTAGCGATAGCCGTCGGCGGCGAAGAGGACCTTCGGTTCAATCTGCCCGAATCGGTCGAGTACCCCCTGCAGTCCGAAATCGGGAGAGCACGACGACCAGATCGCTCCCAGGCTGGCCGCGGCCAGCATGGCGATGACCGTCTCGGGAATATTCGGCACAAATCCCGCCACGCGATCGCCCGGTTTCACCCCCAGCCCGCGCAGCGCGTCCGCCATCCGGGCTGCCTGGCCGTATAGCTCTGCGTACGTCAGCGCTCGCTGAAAACCGCTCTCATTCCAGAAGACGAGCGCCCGGCGCTCGTCGCGGAACCGCAGCAGGTTTTCCGCAAAATTCAATCGCGCCCCGGGGAACCAGCGGGCGCCGGGCATCTTATCGAAGCCGACGACCACTTTGTCAGCGGGACGGCTGGCGATGATGCCGCAGAACTCCCAGACCGCTTGCCAGAAATCCGCGGACTCTTCGATCGACCAGCGATACAGCGCGGGATAATCCACGACGTCCGGCCGCCCGCGCTCGCGCACGTTCCGCAGAAAGGCCGTCACGTTGGCTTTTTCGATCCGCTCTGCCGAAGGTTGCCACATCAATTCATTCATTGCGCGATACGTCGCCCCCCGCGGGTTTCTAACCTGCCCGTCTCGTCATTCCGGCCGTCTCCACCAGCGTACCGCATGGGAGCGAGCATGTCTGCCGATCTGCTCAATCGCACCTGTCGTTCGAGTGATGAGCCGATCGACCAGCGAATCTCACGCAAAGGCGCAAAGACGCAAAGGATGCAATTGGCCGTTTCTTTGCGACTTTGCGTGATGTTTGTCATTTCTTATTTCCGGGTCAGTTTCAGAGGGCTTGCGGCGCGACAAGAAGTGCGCTGCGATGATTCTCGAAAACCGCCTGATTTTACTGAAAATCCACGGTGCGGGTGCGTTGTGATTCCCCCCCGTTTTCGCTAAAATTCGGGCTCATCGACGAGGCCCGTTTTCTCGCGCGGAAAACGGGTTTCTCGCGTTTTTTTCGAGCAGGAGCGGTGCAGTTGTCTACCGACGGAAACGACACCGGCGAACGAATTCGTCCGCTGGATATTCAGGATGAGATGCGGAACAGCTACCTGACGTACGCCATGAGCGTCATCGTCAGCCGGGCGCTTCCTGACGTCCGCGACGGCCTGAAACCCTCGCAGCGACGCATCCTCGTGGCCATGAACGACCTGCACCTGGGGCCCGGCGCCGGGCGCGTCAAATGCGCCAAAATCTCGGGCGACACCAGCGGCAATTACCACCCCCACGGCGAAAGCTCGGTCTACCCGACGCTCGTCCGCATGGCCCAGCCGTGGGTCATGCGCGAAGTGCTGGTCGACAAGCAGGGGAATTTCGGTTCGCTGGCGGGGCTTCCCCCCGCGGCCATGCGGTACACCGAAGCCCGCCTCTCGGCGGTCGCCGCCGAAATGCTCGACGACATCGACCGCGACACGGTCGATTTCATCCCCACCTACGACCAGACGCACACCGAGCCGGTCGTGCTCCCCTCGCGGGTCCCGAATCTGATCGTCAACGGCTCCAGCGGCATCGCCGTCGGCATGGCGACCAGCATCCCGCCGCACAACCTCGCCGAAGCCTGCTCGGCCGTCATCCTGCTGATCGACAACCCCGAGTGCACGATCGGCGAAATCCTGGACGTGATGGAGGGCCCCGATTTTCCCACCGGGGGAATCATCTGCGGCCGCGCGGGGATCCGCAACGGGTATCTGACCGGCCGCTCGACGATCACCCTGCGGGCCCGCACGCATTTCGAGACCGAAAAGAACGCCGACGTCATCGTCGTCACGGAAATCCCGTACATGGAGACCCGCGACCGCGTCCGCGAAAAGCTCGAACAGCTCGTGCGCGACGACAAGATCGACGGCATTTCCCGCATCGTCGATCTCACCGACCGCAACACGCCCGACTGGCAGGTGCGGCTGCACGTCGTCCTCAAGCGCGACGCCGACCGCGACGTGGTGCTCAACCAGTTGTTCGAGTTCTCCCCCCTGCAGAGCACGGTGAGCATCATTCTGCTGGCCCTGGTGGGGAACCGCCCGCAGACTCTGGGGATGAAGCAGCTCCTGCAGGAGTTTCTGCGTCACCGGGTGGACGTGCTCCGCCGGCGGACGGAATTCCTGCTGGCCGAGGCCCGCAAGCGCAAGCACATCGTCGAGGGGCTGCTCATCGCGCAGCTCAACATCGACGAAGTGATCGACACGATCCGCCGGTCTCCCAGCCGGGCCGAAGCCCGCGTCCGCCTGCAGGCCCTGCTCGTCCCCGGCGAACTGATCGCCCGGGCCCTGGGTGACGTAGGGTACAAAGTCTTTCAGGAGGAACGGGGGGTCGCGGCCGAATACTCGCTCTCTCCCACGCAGTCGGAAGCGATCGTGTCGATGCAGCTCGGCTCGCTGGCCGGGCTGGAACGCGACAAGCTGGGAGACGAATTCCGGCAACTGCTCGACGACATCCTCGAATACCTGCGGCTCCTCTCGGATGAAGCCAACCTGCTGGCACTCGTCCGCGGGGAAATGGAGGAACTGAAGGTCAAATACGGTGACAAGCGGCGCACGGCGATCACCGACGAAGAGCTGGGGGTCGTCACCCGCGAAGACCTGATCGCCGAAGAGACGATGGCCGTCACGCTCTCGCACCGCGGCTATATCAAGCGGATGGAGATCGACACATACAAGGCGCAGAAGCGGGGCGGACGCGGGATC
>JBLMWR010000773.1:0-5677 GCA_050257335.1 Deltaproteobacteria bacterium
CGTCTACCAGACCTGCTATCGTTGCGAATCGTACGTCATGCGCCGCCCCGTATACGAGACGCATTACCGCGACGTGTGCTACACAGTCTCGCGGCCTGTGTACCAGACGTGCTACAAGGAATGCTGCTACACTGTCTGCCGCCCCGTCTATCAGACCTGCTGCCGCGACGTGTGCTGCACCACCTATCGCACCTGCACCGAGACCAAATACCGCGACGTCTGCTACACCACCTGCCGGCCAGTCTGTGAGACGAAGTGCATCAGCGTCTGCACGGGCTACTGGAAGACCGTCCAGGAATGCGTCCCCAGCCCGACTCCCAGTTGCAGCGCCCCCGCGGCACCAAGCTGCAACGCCCCGGCGTCCCCGAGTTGCGGGGCTCCGTTACAGTGCCCGCCGACGATCTGCTGCAGACAGGTATGGTGCCCGCGCGTTGAACAGCGGCAGGTCACCTGCACGCGGTACGTGCCTGAAGTGCACCACTGCCAGGTTCCGTATACCTGCTGCTACCAGGTTCCCTGCACGGTGACAAAGCGCGTTCCGTACACGACGTGTCACATGGAACAACAGGTTTGCCGCCGGCAGGTTCCGTACACGACCTGCACGATGGTCCAGCAGTGCTGCACGAGGAGAGTGCCCTACACCTGCTGCCGCGTCGTCGAACAGTGCTGCACGCGGAAGGTCCCGTACACGACCTGCCGGATGGTCGAAGAGTGCTGCACGCGTCGCGTCCCGTACACGACCTGCACGATGGTTCAGCAGACGTGCACTCGCAAGGTTCCCTACTGCGTGCCGCGGACTGTTACCTGCACCACCTGCCGGTATCAGACGCGCTGCGTCCCCCGTCAGGTTCAGTGCTGCATGACGCGGTGCGTGCCGCGTTGCGTTTGCCGGCAGGTGCCGGTCCAGATTTGCACCCGGCCGGCTCCAACGTGCAGCGCCCCGGCGGCCCCGACTTGCAGTGCCCCCGCGGCTCCAACCTGCAGCGTTCCGGCTTCCCCGACGTGCAGTGCACCGGCGGCCCCGAGCTGCGAGGCCCCGACTAAAGAAGCGAGAAAGGCCAATACGAAAACGGTCCGATAAATCGGCCGGCGTGAAAGAGAATGCGTGAACTCGTCAACCGCATGTTTCTCAGGGGGTGATCGCCGTGATCACCCCCTGTTTTGTTTTGCGTTTGTTGCTGAGCGGCCAGGCGCAGCCCAGCTCTTTCCAGACAGACTCGGCTCCGTATCGCAGCTAAACCAGGCTCAGCCCCTGCAACCTGTAAACCTGGGAAGCTTGGCAATATCGCGCGACCTGCGCGAGGAGGGATAATCGTTTAATGTCGATTCTCGTGTTTTGTCGATGAACTCACTACGGGTCACTCGCACGCCCGTTTCCAGGAGGGGAGAAACATAATGATTGGATCGACCGGACGTCGATGGAAACTCACCTGCATCGCAGGCGCCGGACTGGCATGCCTGGGGGCCGGCACAATATTGATCAGCGGTTGCAGCACGACCACCGTCTCGGATGCGCGAACGTCCGCCAAGACGGATCAGGAGGTCGCCGGAACGAGTCGATCTGCCGCCGGCAGGGCCAATGCTTCGGGCAGGAAGGGGGCCCAACAGGTCGCCGCGAAGAATCCTCCCGGCCGGGTTCGCATCAGCGACCTCGACGGCGAAACGCGCGTGCAGATGGCGGCGCGGGTCGGCCAGTACAAGTCCGAGGCCGGCACGCAACAGACGAATCCGGTGGCGACCGCCTCCCGCGGCTCCTCGGCGGCGAAGGCCGGCAGTTCGACCCGCAGCGGGGCGCAGTCCCAGGAACGTCGTCAGGTGGCCCGCCGGACGGTCTCTCCGAACGCGGCTTCGCAACGGCCCACGCCGTCCCGTTCGACACGACCGCAAACCTCCAGCACGGTTGCGGCGAGTACCAAAGCGCCGTCCGGTTCGATCCGCCAGACTTCGGGGGCCGGCCAGTCACGGTCCGCGTCAGCCAGCCGCTCGGCGGCGGCGACGAGCGAGGCCCCTCCTGTCATCACCCCCCGCAAAACCGAATGGCAGCCGGAAAACGGGGGTGAGAAGCTGGCCTCGAATCACGAACGGAAACGCGCCGATCGGTTGATGCAACGGGCCTATGCAATGTACGAGTCGGGCTATCGTGAAGAGGCCCTGCGGCTGGCTTCCGTCGCTGCCGAACTCGAGTATTCGCAGTTGGCTGTTTACAAGCGGGGCGAAGAACGTCCGTCCGACTTTGTCGAGTTTCTGCTGACGGCGACGAGCCGGAACAACTTTTCCGCGACGATCGAGACCGCGCCGCCGGCCCCGGGTTTACCTTCCAGTTCCGGCACGGACCGCTTCTCGGGCAGGGGAGTCGGGAGAGGCGCAGGGGCCGTCCTCCCCGCGGAAGCCACCGGCCTCCCCCAGGCCGCTCGGGACCTGCAGCCGGCAGATTCCTCCGCGCCGCGCGTGACCACGGACGACAAAATCAGTCTGCGCGCTGCGGCGAACGCCGGACAGATCGAAGTCCCTGTGGCCAAGCCGCGTGACAACGCCGATGCCAGCGTCGTCACCGCCGCAGGGAACCGCTCGAATCTCGATGAGCCCGTGAAGGCCGACGGGGCCCGGTCGGTTGTCACGGCCGATCAGGTCGAGGAACCCGAGAGCGCCCTGCGTTCGCCCAAGGTGCTGGCGTCCAAAGCACCGGAGCCGGCCGCCGCCCTCCCCGACGCCGACATCGAGGCGCTCTCCGAAGCCGAAAACTCCTCTGCGGCCGCGCCCCCCGGCACCTCGCACCTGACGATTGCTTCGCTGGTGGGCCTGTTGGCGGGAATCGCGGGGATGCTCGGCCTGGGCTGGTGGCGCCGCCAGGAGCGCCAGCATTATTACGCTGGCGGCAAGTAAACCGCGTTACGCCCCCGTGCCTCGGCCGCCATGCAGCGGCCGGGGCATTTCGCCGCTTGACAGTCGCGCCTCTCCGGTGCCAACATGACCACGGGGCGGAAGCTCCTCCGCCCGTGATTGTCGCCACCGGAGGCAGCCCCATGCGTTGGATCCCGCGACTGTTTCTGCTGATTGCCTGCGCGGTCAGCGCCTCGCCGGGCAGAGCTGCCGACCCGGTACAGACGGGCGCCCCGCCGTTCACAACGAACCGCGACGGCAATCGGCTTGTTTACCTTGATGAGAACAATCCCTGGTATCCGCATCGCGGTTTCCCGAAGCTCGTCACGCCGCAGTGGGTCGGTGAAGAGGGAGTCGAATGCGTCGTCGTGCTGGCGATCGACGACATGCGCGAGCCGGCAAAATACGAGGCCTTCCTGCGGCCGATTCTCAACCGCCTGAAGCAGATCGACGGCCGCGCCCCGGTCAGCATCATGACGTGCTCTGTCAAGCCCGACGACCCGCAGCTCGCGCAATGGCTGGGGGAGGGCCTGAGCCTCGAAGCCCACACGGTCGATCATCCCTGCCCGCTCCTGCAGGGGGGCGATTTTGCCAGGGCCAAATCGACGTACGACCGCTGCGTCGATCTGCTGAATGAGATTCCGGGAAACAAACCGGTCGCCTTTCGCATGCCCTGCTGCGATTCGCTGAATACGGTGAGCCCCCGCTTCTACGCCGAGATCTTCAACAAGACGGCGCCGACGGGAAACTATCTTTCGATCAGCTCGTCGGTCTTCAATCTCTTCACGCCGAATGATCCCGACATTCCGCGCGAGCTGGTCTTCGACACCGACGGTCGCGACAAATTCCGCAAATACCTTCCCAAAGGGCTCGTCCGCGAAGGGACGACGTTCAACACCTTTGTCAACTACATCGAGGACTATCCGTACCCGTACGTCGTCAATCGCCTCTGCTGGGAATTCCCGTGCGTCGTCCCCAGCGACTGGTCGGCCCAGCACCTGCAGAAGCCGAACAATCCCGATACTCTCCGCGACCTGAAAGCAGCCCTCGACATCACGGTCCTGAAACAGGGGGTTTATAACCTCGTCTTCCACCCGCACGGCTGGATCAAAGCCGAGCAGATCGTCGAGCTGATCGACCACGCCGTCGAGAAGCACGGCAAGAAGGTGAAGTTTCTCACGTTTCGGGAGGCGTACGACCGGCTGAATCAGAATCTGTTTGAGAACCAGAAATATCTGCGCACCGATGATATCGTTCCCGCCCAATGTTTGATTGACCTGAACGACGATGGCTTCATGGATGTCATTCTTGGAGGTAGTGCCGCGCCGGCCGGGCCTCCCGACATCGCACCCAAGTCCCGAATCTGGCAGCCGGAGGCCCGGCGCTGGGCTGAACACGAATTTCCTGTCTGCCTGTCAGCGAGGCACGCCCATGGCATCCGCTATCTGGGCGCTCGCTTCGGGACTTTCGGAAACGGCGGCCGCGCGGCGGTTTTCACGGATCAGATCTCTCACCCCGCAGGCATCTGGGAATTTGCCGGCACCGAATGGCGCCAGGTGCCGACTGGATATCGCGGGATGGACGTACCTGACAATTTTCTTTTTCCACGGCACTGCAGTGGCTTTCGCTTTCGGGACCTGGATCACGATGGAACATGCGAGATCCTCGACGGCCGTTTTGATTCGCGACGTATCTATCGATTTGACCCAAAAGCACGCGAATGGAAGAGACTCCCGTTCGGATTCCCGGCCGAAACGTACATCTCGCGCTCGACCATCAAGGGTAAGCTGACTACGGCATGCAGCGACGGTGGCCTGCGCTTCGTGGACATCGACGAAGACGGCTGCGACGACATCGTCTTCTCGAATACCGAACGGTTCGGCGTCTACCTCTTCAATGACATGCAGACCGGCTGGAGCCGGGTCGTGGTCGAGGGGACGCGCCGCGCACCCGGGGCGAGCGGCCGGCGTGAGCCGGCTGGGTCATCCAACGGCCAGACGGCGCCGCAAGAACAGCGCGACGCGACCCCCCCTGGCCCCCCCTTGCGAAGGGGGGGAGAAGGTGCTCGGCCTGCCTTGCAACCTGCGGCCGGAGAGCGCTTTGATCTGCCCCCCATCGTCCGCGCGGATGGTACCGACAACGGGTTGTTCGTCCACTCCCGACATCTTTTCTGGCAGAACGAGGACACCGCGAAGCTTCCCGACCTCGTCGATCGCCGATCGTTCAATGAGATTCTCGCCCAGGCCGACCTGCCGCCGAAGCCCAAGTCCCCCGAGACGTCGCTGCAGAGCATTCGCGTGCGCCCCGGGTTCACAGTCGAGCTGATGGCCGCCGAGCCCCTTGTCCTGGATCCGATTGCGTTTGCCTTCGGCGCCGACGGCAAACTATGGGTCGTCGAGATGGGGGATTACCCGCTGGGAGTGAAGGAGCAGGCGGAACAGGGACAAAAGGAGCGGCACAAAGTCGGCGAACGACCTGCAAAGGCCAAACGACCTTTCCCCCCCTTAACAAGGGGGGGCAGGGGGGGTCGGGTCAGCTGGTTTCTTCTGCGTTCCTGGCCTCCTCGCCCCAACCACCTCGGCGAGCGGCCGGCGTAAGCCGGCTGGTTCCGGAGCGTAGCCGCACAAGTGCTCCCATCCGAGGCGCTCGGTTGCAAAAAAACGGCGCCCTGCAAAGATGCACGGCACCCCAGCCGGAGCACGCAGCATGTCCATCTCGAAGATCGTCGCCGTCGTCTGTCTGTCCATCGCCATCCTGCTGCCGCACGCGCCCGCCTCCGCCGCGCCGCGAAACGTCG
>JBLMWR010000774.1:0-3134 GCA_050257335.1 Deltaproteobacteria bacterium
TCGGGGCGACGCAGCTTGGCGATCATCGCTTCGACGGCCGGCTCGATGAAATCACCCCCCGGGCCCGGGCCCGCGCGATCGAGTTCTACCGCACGTTCCAGAAAGAGGTGGCCGCGATCGACGCCTCGCGCCTGTCGCGGGCCCTGCAGGTGGACTACGCCCTGCTGGAACATTCGTTGCGGGGAGACCTGTGGCGGCTGGAACGGCTCCAGGAATGGGCCTGGAACCCTCTCGTTTACACCGAGCTGGCCGGGAGCGCCGTCTATGGCCTCATGGCTCGCGAATTCGCGCCGCTTCCCGAACGGCTCGGGCACGTCGCCGACCGGCTCGAGCAGTTTCCACGCCTGCTCGAACAGGTGCGATCGACCCTCGATCCGAAACGGGTCCCCCCGGTCCACGCCGAAACCGCCGTCAAACAGAACCGCGGCGTTTTGAGCATCCTCGAAAACATGGTCGAGCCGCACCTGAAGACGCTGCCTGAAAAACAGGAGGCGCGGCTGCGCGAAGGGATGGCGACGGCCCGGTCGGCGGTCGAAAAGCATCAGGTCTGGCTCGAGAAGGAACTGTTGCCGAAGGCCGCGGGAGATTTTCGGCTGGGGGCGCGCCTGTTCGATGAAAAGCTGGCCTTCACGTTCCAGAGCCCGCTCTCGCGCGACGAGATTCGCGATCGGGCCCGGCATGATCTCGCGCGCATCCGCGACGAGATGTACCGCACGGCACAGGAGGTGTACCTCAAGAAGCACCCCTACACGGAATTTCCCGAAAAGCCCACCGCCGAATACCGACAGGCGATCATCCGGGCCGCGCTGGAGCTGGCCGCCCGCGACGCCCCCGCGCCGGACGCTGTCGTCGATACCGCCAGGTCTTCTCTGGAAACAGCCACCGAATTCGTCAGGAAGAAAGACCTGATGACCCTGCCGGACGATCCGCTGGACATCATCATCATGCCCGAATTCCAGCGCGGGGTCTCGACGGCGTACTGCGATTCACCGGGACCGCTCGATGTGGGGCAGAAGACGTTCTACGCCGTGGCCCCGCTTCCGGCGGACTGGAACTCACGGCAAATCGAGTCGTTCCTGCGGGAATACAACATCCGCTCGATTCACGAGCTGACGATCCACGAGGCGATGCCGGGGCATTTCGTGCAACTGGCCTTCGCCAACCGCTACCCGAGCACGCTGCGGGCCGTGCTCTCGTCGGGGGTCTTTATCGAAGGGTGGGCGTGCTACGTCGAGCGGATGATGGTCGAAGAGGGATATCTCGACGGCGACCCGCTGATGAAGATGGTCAATTACAAGTGGTATCTGCGGACGATCGCCAACGCGCTGATTGACCAGGCGATTCACGGGGACGGGATGACCCGCGACGAAGCGATGCGGCTGATGATCGAAGACACGTTTCAGGAGGAGCGCGAGGCGGCGGGAAAATGGACGCGGGCCCAGCTCACCTCGACGCAGCTCTCGACCTATTTCGTCGGCATGCAGGAGCATCGCGACCTGCGCCGCGAGGTCGAACAGGCCTGGGACACGGAGTTCACCCTCAAACGCTATCACGACAAGGTGGTTTCGTTCGGCTCCCCCCCGGTGCAGTTCGTCCGGGCGCTTTTGCTCGATCGAGACATTCCACGGGACTCACGGTGAGTGCTTCTCCGGGTCTCCGTGGTTCAATCTTCGTCAGACACTCAGACTTGATTTTCATCCTCGTCGAGGTGTTCCGGCTTCAACGGCTCGACGATGGCGTACTTCCCCTTGCTCCACCGCAAGAGGTCCACTTGCCGGCAGCGCTCGCTGCAGAACGGAAACCAGTTGGGAATCTGGCCGGCGGGCACCGGGACAGGTTTGTGGCAGATGGGACACTCGATCGGTCGAATCATGTCTGTCCCTCAATCAGCCGCTTCATCGACCGCGGCGGGTACTCGCTCTCCCCGATGGAAAGGGAATGCATTCGCCCGCCTTCGAGGCTTCTCCGGCGGACATTCACTCCTTCGACTTCGACGACTTGCCGCCCGAATCGCCCGAGCTCGATTTGGATTCGCTTTTCGACTCGGACTTCGCGTCGGACTTGGTTTCCGGGGCTTTCTGCAACTTCGAATCGGCGTCGGCGGACTTCTTGTACGAGTCGCTGCGGTAGTCGGTCTGGTAGAAGCCCGAGCCCTTGAAAATGATCCCGGCCCCCGGCCCGATCTTGCGCTTCGCCTTCGGCTTTCCGCATTCCGGGCACTTCTTCGTCGGCTTGGCCGTGATCGACTGGAATTCCTCCCAGACGTGGTCGCAGGCTTCACATTCGTAGTCGTAGGTGGGCATGGCGGGGATTGGGCGGTTGTCAGTTGTCAGCGGTCAGTTGCGAGGTGCCGGGTGCGAAAAGCCGGGGATTTCGGATTCTGAATTTCGGATTTCTTGAGTCGTTCGCCATCAGACATTGGTCATTCACGTTTTTTGGCCTCTGCCGGGGGCGCCGACACGATCACCGTGCTGGGGCGGACGACGCGATCGTGCAGGGTGTATCCCCGTTCGTATTCCGCAAGGACCGTCATCGGGGGTTTGTCCGGCGCGGGGACCTGCTGCAGCGCCTGGTGCAGGTTCGGGTCGAAGGGCTTATCGGCCGCATTGATCGGCACGACCGAATGCCTGGAGAGAATCTCGTCGAATTGCCTGGCGACCATCTGCACCCCCTGTACGAGCTGGCCGACGTCGCCGCCGTTTTTGGCCGCTTCCAGCGCGCGGTGCAGGTTGTCGAGGGCGGGCAGAATGTCCCTTGCCAGGGGAAGCGCCGCGTAACGCCGCTCCTGTTCCGATTCCTTCTGCACGCGCCGGCGGTAGTTTTCGAGATCGGCGACGGCCAGCAGCCATTTCTGCATGTTCGCGTCGCGCTCGGCGATCGCCGCTTTCAACTGGTCTTCGAGAGACGGAACCGCAGGCTGCGCCGTTTTTTCCTGAGTCGCGCCGGCTCGGGCCTCCGGCTCGGGCCTGTCAGATTCCACGGATCTGTCGGATTCAGCCACGGGGCTCATTGCTCACTTTCGGACTCGTCGGACAACGCGAAATAATCCTTCAGCTTTTCCAGGAACGATTTCTGGTGGGCGCTGACGTTTTTCTTTTCGAGGTCGGCCAGCTCGCGAAGCAATTCTTCCTGCC
>JBLMWR010000775.1:0-3829 GCA_050257335.1 Deltaproteobacteria bacterium
CTGGCGGATCGACCGGGCCAGATCATCACGCTGCGGGGCGAACAGCGAGGGGGCCCCGGGCACGCGCGGCGGCGGAGCCGGGAGATCCCACGCGCCCGTCCGCGCGATCGCCTCGACCTGCGAGACCCGCATCTTCCACAAGAAGGCGACGGTCTCTTTCCACTCCCGCGTCGCGAAATCGACGCTGGAGTCGAGCGGCTGGTGCACGACGACCGCCCTTCCCAGCCCGGCATAATATCGGGCCAGTTTCGTCCCCACGGCCGGAGATTCTTCCTCCACGACCAGCCGCCCTCGTTCGTCGAGCGCATACACCACATGCGATGCTTCGTCGTCGCCTGCCGGCATCGAGCCCGTCAACCGATTCAGAAAATCGACGTGGTTGGCAGTCAGCTCTGCGGCGGGCGCCACCACGACGCTCCCCCCGCCGCACACCCACTGGCCGATCGCCGTCAATTGCCCGCGCCGCAGTCTCCGAAAACCATCGCCCTCGAGAACGAGCAGATCGAAACCGGCATAACCGGCGGCGACCATCGACAGTTCCTCGGGGGTCACCCGCGCGGAATAGGTGAGCAGATCATAATGAGTGTCGGCGTAGGGGTTGAACTGTTCGAGCCCCAGTTTTTCAGGGAGGCCGCGTTCGAACTGCGCCCGTAGAAATTCCTGTGGTTGCACGGTGCCGACGATCAGAGTCCGTTGAGTCATCAGCGGGAGGTCCGTATCGACCTCCCCCAGATCGATCACCCCTCGTTCGGTGAGAAAATGGCCGTAGACCGTGACGTTCGTGCTTTTGGAATAGACCGCGATGGCCGGAAGCGTCAGCCGCAACTGTTGTCCGGCGGCGGTCAACGTCATCTCGTGGCTGTGAAACTCGTGGACCAGCGCGTGTCCCGCGTACCATTTCAGCTCCAGCCGTCCCTCGTAGGATTTTCCCAAGTCACAATCGAGCGAAATCTCGACCGTCTGCGGCGCCTGCGTCCGCCCCAATCCCACGATCGACCGGACTTTCAGCCGCACCGGCTTCGGCGGGACCGGACGGTCGATCGCCCCGCCCCGTCCCGGCATCGCCAGCACCAGCCCGACCGTTGCCAGCAGAATCAGTCGTTGCATGGGCGTTACGGGGTAGAGGGGGTCAAACGAACCAGTCAAATAAGTCGAAGGGGTCAAATGCGTCGAAGAGGTCGAAAGGGACATAGAGGTGAAGAGTCGAACAGTGGGGAGAAGCGACTCCCCACGTCTCCCCCCCCTTCGCAAGGGGGCGCCGGGGGGGTCGCGCGGCAGTCTCCCGACCTCCCAAGTTCATTAACGCCGTCGGACAGCCGCTCTCAACTTGTATTTTTCATTTTGCAATTCTCAATTTTCAATTCCCCCCCTCCCCCGCCAGCGCATGCACCTCCTTCACGATCGTCTCCTCCACCTCCGCGCTCCAGACGGTCGGCAGTCCGTAGTACAGCATCGCCCCGCCCCCCTCGTAGCCCCCTTCCTTCAAAACCCGCAGCGACGGAATGTACGCCATCACGTCGTTGGTGTACCCGGCGACCCACGTGCGGTCCGCCCCCAGTTCTTTCTTGAGCCGCAACGAATAATCGACCACCACTTCCCCTCCCAGCGTCACCCACGTCAGGGCCGGTCCCAGACGCCAGATCTGCACCGGATAGGGATACGTCTGGCTCAAGGGTTGCCCGCCGTCGATCTGCTTCAAGAGCGCGCTGGCCCTCAGGGCGACGTACTTGCTGGTCGATTGCGAGTCTTTCACGAGATCGTCGCGCCCGGGGAGCTTGTCCAGCGCCAGCGGAATCTCTGCGTACCGGGCGTCAAGCTCGCCGTCGACCGCATTCATCACCCCCCCGAGCACGGCATCGACAGACCCCGCCAGCGACCGGCCGTATTCACGGGCAAGGTCCACCGACCGCCGGGGAAGCGGGTTCTGGTCGGCGCCGCACCCGGCGAAGAACAGCGCCACCGCTCCCGGATGGGCCCTCTCCAACTCGATTTGCGCGAATCCGGGGTAATCCCCCGACCATTCGTAAAACGGCAGGACCGTCGCGTGGCAGGCGTATCCAAAGACAACGCCCACCAGCTCGCCGTCGAGTTTCCGGATCGACAGGACCGGCACGTCGTAATCCACCGGCCCCTTGAGCAGCCCCTGCTGGCGGAGCCTGGGAACTTCGGCTTCCACGTTGGTCCGGCGATTGACGGCGACCGTCGAGCGGCCGTTTCCCCACGCGATCCGCGCCGGGGCGAGCCGTTCCAGCGCCTCCCCCACGAGCTTGATCAGTTGCGCTTCGAGGTCGGCAGTGTAATCGGCGACAAGCTGACGCTGCGTCTCGTCGAGAGTGTACATCGTCATCAGCGTCCGCCCGACGACCGGGCCGGAGTGCGTGTGCGATGAGCACAGTGCGATCTGCCGCCGCTCGAGCTTGTACTTCTCGCTGAGCCCTGCGCAGACGCGCTGCGAAAAATCACGGTCGATTCCGACCAGGTCGAGCGTCACCAGCGCCGCCCGCGCTCCGCGCGGGTCTTCGAGCACCAGCGCCTTGGCCCACAGGTCGATGGAGGTCCCCTCGGCGGCGTGATCGCGGCTGGCATACCCCGACATCCACATCGGGCGCTTCGGGGTGATCTTGACCTTCGCCGCACCGGCGCGCCAGTCGGCTGGAGAGGCGGATTGGGACACGACCAGAATGAACCCCGCCGCGACGAGACACGGGATGGCGATGCCGCTGCGAATGCCGATGAATCTGTTCTTCACGCTGTCTCTCCCCGGTTGTGAATCGCGAAACCCCGCCAGCCTCTCCGTGAGGTTACACGTTTTCGTGCAGAAGAGAAACCCGCCGCAGGTCCCGCGTCCCGCGTGGGACCTGTTGCCGCCGATGATCGAGAGTAGTACTGGAACGAGAGAAGACTCCTGCAACGCGCCGCGGCGAGCCGCGGGATTTACTCCCGCGGGATCACTTTCGCTACACTGAGCATGCAACGTAACATTCGACGTCCGCAGGAATAATTTCCTCCAGGCTTTATTGGTCACGCGATTATTCGTCCGCGACCGCGGCACGCAAGTCGCGCTCTGTCTATTCGCCTCCGGGAACCTGTACCATGCGACTCCTCGCCGGAACTCCCTACGATCGGCCCCCCACGTGCGACCGCTGCGGGCAGCCGGAAAGCGCCTGCCGATGCCCGCCGATACTTCTTCCGAAAAGCGCGGTACGGCCTGACAAAAAAGCTGACAAAAAAACGGTCAAGCTGGCGATCGAGAAACGGAAAAAGGGAAAAGTCGTCACCGTCATCCGCGGCCTCGCGGCCGGCACGGATGACGTCGTCGCGCTCCTGTCGAAACTCAAGAACCAGTGCGGCGCCGGCGGCACCCTCGACGGCGACGTCCTCGAAATCCAGGGCAACCACCTCGACCGCCTCCGCACCCTGCTGGACGAGGCCGGATACACGGTGCGCGGGTGACCGTCGAACTCACGCGGCCGTCGGTCGCAGTGCGATACGCCAATCACCGAGATGACGCACGATGCACATGGCATGCATGCCGTGGCAAGCCGACGGGGCCGCCGCATGTGTCGTACGGTCGGAGCATGTCGTAGCGATGGCCACGTTAATGTTGGTCAAGTGGATTCAGAGAAGTCCATCGGAGACTTTGTGTGTCGCCGTTGACATCGGAGTCCCGCTGTGCGACATAGCGCTCGTGGCGTCCTTTGACACTTTACTACTTCTACTGTCCGCGGTTCATTTTCGTTGGTTAACACGTAGCGGTGCAAGCTGTTTGCGCTGCTTCCAGTGATGGAATCGCGCCAGTTCGTTGCGTTGCAGTCGGCGCGTCATGGTG
>JBLMWR010000776.1:0-3241 GCA_050257335.1 Deltaproteobacteria bacterium
CCCGGCGCTCTCCCAGAGGGAAAGGGAGAAAACAGGCGGCCGGCGTCCGTTTCGGACAACTGCCTGAAGGCGGGACTCCAGCGATCAACTCTCCACGGATGGAGCGGGACTTGTCACGGCGGCCGATCAGCATACTGTGCCTCATTCTGTGCACCGCCCTGTTGTGGGGCGCCTGGCGGCTGACCGAGACCACCGAATCCGCCGGGCCGCTGCCTGACCTGCAGTTCTTTCCGTTTCGCACACGCCGTACTCCCGCAACGCCCCCGCGGGACGCGCAGAAACGCCAGCCGGCGGCTGCGCGACTGCCGGCCGAGAAGATGCCGATCATCCGCGTGGGGCTCCTGCCCGATCCGGCGCGGTCCGTGACGATCGAAGTCTCGGAACCGTTCGTCGTCCGGCCGCCGGGAAGCGACAAGGTCCTCTATCAATCGGCGCCGATCGGGCCCACGACGGTCTTGGCGAGTCGCGCGGGGCTCAAGATCGGAAAACGCGAGCTGGCGGCGGCGCAGGTTGAAATCATCCCCGCGAAGTCGCCGGCGGTGTGGGTCGAGGGACATGAGTATCGGGGCACCGTGCGGCTGCATCGGCAGGGGAGCGGCGCGGTGACGGCGGTCAACGTCGTGCCGCTCGAGGATTACATCGCCAGCGTCGTCGACAGCGAAATGCCCGCGGCGTTTCCCGACGAGGCCCGCAAGGCGCAGGCGATCGTCGCCCGCACCTACGCGCTCTATCAGAAACAGGTCGCCGAGCCGGCCGCCATCGCCGACCTGTTCGCCTCGACCCGCAGCCAGAAATACCTCGGGTATCAGTATCGCGAGGGGGGCAGGCTGCTGGCGGGAGAGAGCGAAGCCGGCCGAAAGATTGCCGCGGCGACGCGCGGCAAAGTCTGCCACTACCGCGACCGGATCTTCTGCACCTATTATTGTGCCGTGTGCGGCGGGAGCACCGTGAAGGGGACCGAAGTCTTTGCGGACGCCGCGCCGCCGCTGGTCAGCGTGAAGTGCGACTATTGCCGCGAGGCGCGGCTGTACCGCTGGACGGCGGAAATCTCGAAGACCGACATGCAGAAAGAGCTGGCGCCGTGGTTCCGGGAGAAGGGGCAGAATCCGGGGCCGCTCAAGACGGTGTCGCTGGCGCGCACGAAGCCGGCCGCCGGGACGCTTCCCGAGTTCGACGTGCGGACGGGCAGACAGTCGGTGCGCATCTCGGGAATCGAGCTGCGGCAATTGCTGGTGGGGCGGGGCCTGTACAGCCCGCGGTTCACCATCGAAGATAAGGGAACGTTGTTCGAGATCGCCGGGAGCGGCCACGGGCACGGCGTGGGCCTGTGCCAGTGGGGGGCCCGCGGCCAGGCGCTCGAAGGACGCACTTGCGAGCAGATCCTCAAGTATTACTACCCCGGCGCGACGATCGCGACGCGAGTCTGGAAGTGACCGCGCTCTCCCGTACCGCGGCGCACGGTTGTGACCCGTTCCGTCTCCCGAAGCCTGCCACCCATGCCAGACGCGCCTGCCGAGGATTCTCGCTCCGATCAGTCGCCAGTGTCGGCGAGCATCGGGGTGACGACGGGGACGCTGCTCATCGTCGCCAACATGATCGGCGTGGGGGTCTTCACGACGACCGGGTACATGGTCGGCGTCATTAAATCGCCCATCGCGGTCCTGATCTCGTGGCTCATCGGCGCGGTGGCGGCGCTGTGCGGGGCTCTCTCGTACGCCGAACTTGGCGCGGCACTGCCGCGGAACGGCGGAGAATATCAGTTCCTCTCGCGGATTTATCATCCGGCCGTGGGATTCGTGTCGGGTCTGGCATCACTGGTCGTGGGGTTTGCCGCGCCGCTGGCGCTGTTCTCGATGGTCTTCGGGACCTATCTGAACGGCCTCGTCCCGGCGGTCCCGCCGCTTCTCTCGGGGCTGGCGCTGATCGTCGTCCTCGCCGTCCTGCACACGCTGCACGTGGGGAGCGGAAGCAGGCTGCATAACCTGTTCACGCTCGGCAAAGTGGGGCTGATCGTGGCGTTCATTCTGGCCGGAGTCCTGTACGGCGACCTGTCGCGGCTGACGGCGGAATCGGAGCAGACCATCGCCGAAGCGCTCGGGTCCCGAATGTTCGCCGTCGAGCTCGTGTACGTGTCGTTCGCCTACAGCGGGTGGAACACGGCGGCCTACATGGCGGGAGAATTCCGCCAGCCGGCGCGGGACATCCCGCGGGCCATCCTGGCCGGGACCATCGTCGTGGCCTTCTTGTACCTGGGCCTCAATATCGTCTTTCTGGCCTCGGCTCCGCTCAAGGAGTTGGCGAACCGGGAAGAGGTCGCACAGATCGCCGCGACGAGCCTGTTCGGAGATCGCGGGGGACAACTCGTCGCGTTCATGATCATGGCGGGACTCATTTCGACCGCATCGTCGAACGTCATGGCCGGGCCGCGCGTCTATGAAGCGATGGGGTTGGACTATCCCGCCTTGAAGTTCCTGTCGGTGCGCCGCGCCGGCGGCGGCCCGGTCCTGGCCATCGCTCTGCAGGCCGGACTTGCCGCCGTGATGCTGCTGACCTCCAGCTTCAGCGCGTTGCTCAAGTACGTCAGCGTGACGCTGGCGCTGTTTGCCGGCGCGACTGTGGCGGGAGTCCTCGTGCTGCGGCAACGTGAACCGAACCTGCCGCGCCCCTGCCGCACCTGGGGATACCCCCTCACTCCCGTGCTCTTCGTGGCGCTGGAACTCTGGATGATCGTGTACACAGTGCGCGACACACCGATGACCGCGGCGGTCAGTGCCGGGACGGTCGTCGCGGGACTGATCCTGTACGCCATCGTGCGGCCGCGCACCCGCTCGTAGTCCCGCTTTCCGGCGGCACGGCGCCTCATTGATTTCCTGCGCCCGATATGCTCTCTTCGTCCTGACGCCTTGTTTTGAAGGACGCCCGTTATGCCGACATCCGTTCCCCGAGCTGTGCTGCGATTTTCGTTCGCCGCCTGCCTCCTGGCCTCGCCGGCCCGGGCCGAGAACTGGCCCGGCTGGCGGGGACCCGTGCGCACGGGCGTCACGACCGACTCCGGCGTGCCGACGACCTGGTCGGCGACCGAGAACGTGCTCTGGAAAGTTCCGGTTCCCGGCACCGGCACCGCCAATCCGGTCGTCTGGGACGACCGCGTCTTCCTCACGGCCTCCGACGGACGCGATCAGGGAGAGCTGCACATCTTATGCTTCGATCGCGACAGCGGCCGTGAACGCTGGCACCAGCG
>JBLMWR010000777.1:0-2736 GCA_050257335.1 Deltaproteobacteria bacterium
AAGGAGGCACAAGGCGCGACCGCGCACCAGAATGCCGCCCCCCGTCTTTGTGCATTTCTCGTCCATGCTGCCGATTCTAACGGGCATGATCGTGTTTGTCCGCGTCGACTTGCGCTCGATACGCCCCCGGAATTCCGCGACCGGCCAACCTCGCGTTCCCGGCGCCGACACTGCCGCGAAGCGGCGTGCGGCCCGCGCTGTGAGAACTGCGGGCTAAGACCTTCCGTTCCGGCGACCGCGCGTGCTTTTCCGCGTTCCCCGGGCGGCCCGCTCCAGCACGTGCAGGACCCCGGTCCGCGCCTGGCCCAGGACCCGCTCGTCCTCGGTCATGGTCCACGCGAAATTCGCGCGAAACATCATCGCCGTGATCTCGAAGACCAACTGGTCCAGGTCGGCATCGCGGGGCAGCTCCCCCGCGTCACGCGCCTGCCGCAGCGCTCCGATAAACTGCGCGGCCCACTCCTGATGTAATTGCACGACTCGATCGCGCGGCCGGCCGGGATGCGCGGCGAGCTGGGCCGCGACAGTCGCGAAGAAACACCCGCCGGGAAAGACGCGTCGTGCCAGGTGCTGCAGAAAGACCTCGGTCAGCGCGCGGATCCGCGCCAGCCCGCCGGGCGACTCGGGGACGCGACGAATGACGTCGTTCTCGAAGATCTCGGCGGCCGTGTCGATCGTCGCCAGCTCGAGTTCCTCTTTTGATTTGAAATGCGCGTAGAGCCCGCTCTTGCTCATCCCGATGTGCTGCGCCAATTCGCCGATCGAGAGCCCTTCCAGTCCGCGGGTGGTCGCCAGGCGGGCGGCGGCGTTGAGGATGGCGCGGCGGCTGGCAAGGCCATCGGCGCGCGGCCTGCGGGGGGCCCGCCCCGCTTCGGCTCTCGGGATTTCGCCGTGCGTCGGATTCATACTTGACATGATAGCACGATCGATCGTATTATACAACGCACGATCGGTCGTATTATTTCATTGGAACACCGCCAGGCAGGAGATTTCCCATGACTGCGCCCCTGACGCGTCCCGTCCCCGGCCCGCTCCCCGACTTCGCCGCCATCAAGCAACGCCAGCAGGCGACCTGGGCCAGCGGTGATTTTGCCGTCGTCGCCGCCCGCATCATCTTTCAGGCCGAACTCCTGTGCGAAACGGCCGACCTGCAGGCAGGCTGGCGGGTGCTGGACGTCGCCACCGGGAGCGGCAACGCCGCCCTCGCCGCAGCCCGCCGGGGATGTGACGCGGTCGGCATCGACTACGTGCCGGGGCTTTTGGAGCGCGGCCGGGTCCGCGCCGCTGCCGAGCACCTCTCCGCCGAGTTTGTCGAAGGAGACGCCGAGGACCTCCCCTTTCCGAAGGCCTCGTTCGACGCCGTGACTTCCATTTACGGGGTCATGTTTGCCCCGAACCATGAGCGCGCCGCCGCAGAGATGGCGCGCGTCTGCCGTTCCGGCGGGCGGATCGCACTGGCCTGCTGGACGCCCGACGGCTTCATCGGCGATACGTTCCGCCTCTTTTCGCGTTATCTCCCGCCCGCCCCCGGGCTGCAGCCCCCGGTTTGCTGGGGGGACGAGGAGTACCAGCGCACCCTCTTCGGCGAAAGCGCCGCGTCACTGACCAGTTACCGCCGCACGGCGATCTTCCGGTTCCGTTCCGCCGAGGAGAACGTCGACTTCTTCCGCACCTGGTACGGCCCGACGCTGCGGGCGTTTGAGGCCCTGGCGCCGGAGCAGCGCGACGCCCTCTACCGCGACATGGTCGCCCTCGCCCGCCGCTACGACCGCAACGCCGGCGCCGGCCCCATCGCCATTCACGCGGATTACCTCGAAACCGTGATAATTCGGGCGTAATCGACAGGCCGTGAGCCTGGTCTGGGGCTGGGCGGGAGTCCCGGCTTCACCCCGCTTTTTCACAATTCCGTGAAAAATGACCTGTTCAGGTCATGCGTTTCCCGATTGGCGAGGGCAAATTGAGCGTTCGACCCCTTCTGTGGTCATGGAGAGCGCGTCTTGCCCCTGCGCAGCGGAAAGGCGGTGGTCGATGTCAGACTTTGAACAGGTTCTCTCCTCTCTCGTCGCGGATGGGGCGCTGTCCGCGACTGCCGGCGACAGGCTGCAGACTGTCGTGCGCGGCTTGCCGGCCGAGCAGCAAGCCGCGCTCCGAACGGCGGCCGCCATCCTTTCGGCGCGGAGTGAAGCCGATCGCCAGTATTTCGAGTCGAAGCAGACGCCCTTTCCCGATTACCACCTGCGTCCGCTGATTCAAACCACGGAGCATTACCAGGCGAGGGTCTGCCTGATTCAGACACCGACGAAGCGCGGCACGGGGTTTCTCGTCGACCCCGACATCATCCTGACGAATTATCACGTCATTGAAGACATGCGCGACTGCCGGGCCGATTCGCAGGCGGTGACGGGCACCGAGATTTTTTTTGACATGGCTGCCGACTACGATTCGTCGCAGCGCAGGCCGTCGCGGGCGACGCTGCATAAGCAGGATTGGCTTCTCGCATCGTCACCGTATTCATCCGCGGAAGCGAACGGCAACTTCGACGCGCCGGCGCCGGCGGACTGTCTTGACTTTGCGCTGCTGCGGCTTTCGGCGGCGCGCGGCAAGGACACCGTGGAGTTTCTGCGCGGCCAGAAACGGGAGCGCGGTCACTTCGACCTGGGCGAGTGCGCCGAGTTGCCGCAGCCGGGGACGGCCGTGTTCATCTTCCACCATCCTCTGGAGGGGAAGGCGTCCGAC
>JBLMWR010000778.1:0-6140 GCA_050257335.1 Deltaproteobacteria bacterium
GGCGCTGCGGCTGCCCCTTGCGCCGCCGGCGCGTTGTCACCGGGTTTCTCCAGACGGTATCCGTAAGTGTGCATCCCCAGCACCGTGCCGCCGGCGCCGACCGCCAGCCCAACGAGGCCCGAGGCGATCCATGCGGGAACGGAATTGGAACCTCCACCGGGTTCCGTTGAGCCGTGCGGTATTTGCGACATTGGACGCTCCTGGAACAAAATGAAATGATGGGAGCCGAGTCACCTGCGTCGGACACTATGATACCGTCCGACCGCTCGTGCGCCGACAAAAAAGTGGCATTTCTTCGTGGGATGGGCTTCCCAGCCCGTCCGAATCAATTCACAAACGGCAATCGTTCGACCCCGGCTGTGAAATGCGAGCGATCCCGGCTGCCGGGACACCGCTGCTTGGGCTTGCTCGACACACCCTGCGTCAATGCGCATAATCGGGCCAGTCACGGACCATCGGCTGAGGTAGCCGGGTCACTCCGTGACCCGGCGGTTTCGACGTACCGTTTTCTGGCAGGGGACGAGCTGCGCGCCGTGTGAAGCGCGTGGCAGGGCGAAATGTGGATTTCCGGGAGGAATTGCGAGCGACGCCCCTTCCCGTCCGGTTAAGAAGTGACCGGACGGCAAATTGCCACTCCAGAGATTCCCACCATGATTCATCCGACGCGTCGTGACGTGCTGAAGGCGGGAGCCGGTGCCGCAGTGGGAGTGATGTTTCCCAGTGCTCCCCGCGCGCTGGCCTGGGGCGTCGAGCCGCAGCGCGAGAGGCTTCCTGTGGCGGCGGTCGTCACCGAGTATCGCCCCAACAGCCATGCTGATGTGATCGTGGGGAAGATCCTCGATGGATATCGCCAGGATGGCGGCATGGGCCCGGCACTGCGCCTCGTCTCGCTCTATGTCGATCAGTTTCCCGGCGGCGACATGAGCCGCAAGCTTGCGGAAAAGCACGGGTTTCGCCTGGCCAAAACCATCGACGAGGCGGTGACGCTGGGGACCGGCGAAGTCCAGGTCGCCGGCGTCCTCAGCATCGGCGAACACGGCGACTACCCGTTGACCCCGGACACCAAGCAGCACCAGTACCCGCGGCGGCGGTTTTTCGAGGAAATCACCGCCGCGTTCCGACGCTGCAAAAAAGCAGTCCCCGTCTTCAATGACAAGCACTTGGCGTACCGATGGGAAGACGCGCGGTTCATGTTCGACACGGCGCGCAAGATGGAGTTCCCCTTTCTCGCCGGGTCGTCCGTCCCCGTGGCGTGGCGTTATCCGCCGCTCGAGCTGCCGCGCGATTGCGAGATTGAAGCGGC
The DNA here is from genome assembly GCA_050257335.1 of Deltaproteobacteria bacterium. Classification (GTDB taxonomy): domain Bacteria; phylum Planctomycetota; class Planctomycetia; order Planctomycetales; family Planctomycetaceae; genus JACQFH01. The sequence goes on from JBLMWR010000778.1 coordinate 1,304, forward strand.
ACTGAGCATTGGCTACGGCGGGCTCGAGGCCTACGGTTTCCACGCGCTCGAGGCCCATCAGTGCATGCTGGAACGACGCCGCGGAGGCGAAACGGGCGTTGCCGCGGTGCAGGCCGTCACCGGAGACGAAATCCGCAAGGCCGAATCCGACGGCCGCTGGTCGGGCGCGCTCTTCGCGGCCGCTCTGAAAACGCTCCCCGGCGCGCTGCAGGATTCCGACAAGTGGTCGTCGTCCGAGAATTCGGCGGTCTACCTCCTGCAGCACCGCGACGGCCTCAAGTCGGCCGTGGTGATGGCCAACGGGCTGGCGGCCGATTTCGCGTTTGCCGCGAAGCTCAAGGGACGCGCCGAGCCGGTCGCGACCCGCTTCAAGCTGCAGGAAGGGCCCCCCTTCGGTCACTTCGCCTACCTGCTCCGGGCGATCGAGCACACGATTCGCTCCAGAAAGAGCCCTTGGCCTGCCGAACGCACGTTGCTCACCACCGGCATTCTGGATCGAGTCATGCACAGCCTGGCGCAGAACGGCAAACTCCTTGAAACGCCGGAGCTCAACATTTCCTATGCCCCCGCCGACTGGCCCTACGCCAATCACCCCGACTCGCCGCTGACGCTGCCGAATGACTGACTGTAGCCCGGTCACTCCGTGATTGATTGATCAGCGCCGGCATCGCCGAAGCGGGCCACGCACTTCGCCCGACCTTGCCACTCGCGGCGGGTTGGCATAAGATTCCCCGCGGATTTACCGGGTAGTGTAACGGTAGCACAACAGGTTTTGGTCCTGTTTGTCTAGGTTCGAATCCTAGCCCGGTAGCTTTGGCGTCAGGGATTCCGTTGAAGAGGCGGGAGGTCGAGATGACCGGCGAGAAATTCGCGCGTCAGATTTTTTGAGACGCGCAGGCGATAGTCGGCCGTTGATCGATGATCGTCGATCGGTGACAGCTCGCTTGCCAATTGCTCCGCGGCCGTTGCTCCCAACGAGAGCGACGGAGCCTGGCCTTCGGCACTCCGTTCGGCCGCGCGCGCCCGCAGCACGGTTGGTCCCGCGCAGCCGAACGCCAGCCGCACGTTGCAGAAACGGCCGCCCTCCAGACCGGCAACCGCGGCGAAGACCAGCTTGCTGATTCCCGCCGCGCGCGGAGCCAGCTTTCGAAAATAAAAACGGGACTGGCCGTCACGGCGCGCAGAAATCACGACCGAAGTCAGCAACTCGTCGGGCTCGAGCAGCGTGCGCCGGTAGCCGGTAAGGAACTGGCAGTACGGAATTCGCCGCCTGCCGCGTGTGCTGACGAGCTCCAGCTCGGCATCGAGCGCCAGCCAGACGGGCAGGGTGTCGCCTGCCGGAGAATTGTTCATGATGTTCCCGCCGACGGTCGCCCGGTTCTGGATCTGGGCCGATCCGACCGCAGCCGCCGCTTCGCCGACGAGCGGGCAGGCTTCCGCCAGGAGCCGGGAATGCCGCAGCTCGGCCATCGTCGTGAGTGCGCCGATGCGGATGTTGTCGGCTTCGCGGCCTGCGCCGGCAAGCTGCGGCCGCAGCCGAGACAGGTTGAGCCAGCGATTCCCCCCGACGTGGTCCCGGTAGACGCCGACCATGAGGTCGGTGCCGCCTGCCAGCGGTCGCCAGCCTTCGTCGCGATGCTCGGCCAGAAATCGCACGGCCTCATCGAGGCTGCGCGGCGTATGGACCTGTTGTTCAGAGATGATCGGGGCCGGGAAGATCATCGAATCCTCGTGTGTGTAGAGTGGCCGGGCACGGCTTTTCCGTCGGTGTCCTCCGGGTTGCAGTTAAACTTTTCCCCTGCCTGCTGCACTGACTCGATCACGCGGTTGTAGCCCGTGCAGCGGCACAAGACCCCGGACAGGGCCTTGCGAAGCGCCGCATCGGTCGTCGCTCCGCCGCGTTCGAGGTGCGAATTTGCGGCCATCAGGAACCCCGGCGCGCAGATTCCGCATTGCGTTCCCCCGTGGTCGAGAAACGCCTGCTGCAGAGGATGCAGCCTGTGTTCCCCAGCGAGTGATTCGATCGTCCGCACGTCGGCTCCTTCGAGCTGGACGATCGGGAGCAGGCACGAGACGGCGGCGGCGCCGTCCACGACAACCGTGCACGCGCCACAGTCTCCCTCCCCGCAGCAATTCTTGGTCCCCGTCAACCCGAGCAGATCTCGAAGCACGTCGAGCAAGCGCAACAGCGGCGGCGCAGCGACCTCGACCTCACGGCCGTTCAGCGTGAATCGAATCGTGGTTTGCTGGCTCATACGTCGCGCTCCTCCCACGCGGCGAGGATCACCTCGGGCGTGACGGGGACTTGGTTGAAATGAATGCCGAGCGCTTGCCGCAGCGCGTTCACGACGGCCGGCGCCGGCCCTTCCATGGGCAGCTCGCCCAGCCCCTTGGCGCCATGCGGCGATCGATTGTGCGGCTGCTCGAGGAACACCGCGCGAATCGGCGGAATGTCTGCGGCCGTCGGAATCGAATAATCGGTCATCGTCGCGTTTTGCATGACGCCGTTTGAACAGACGACGTTTTCCATGAGCGCCCAGCCGAGCCCCTGCGTCACGCCCCCTTCGACCTGTCCGGCGGCAAACAGCGGGTGGGCCAGCTTACCCACGTCCTGGATGGCGATCGCGTCGAGGACTTTGACTTCCCCTGTCAGCGTGTCGACTTCCAGTGCCACGACGCAGCAGCTCCACGTGTAAGTCAGATACACGTCGCCCTGATGCGCCTCGTCGTCCCAATGCATGTCCGGCGGCGGACGATACGATGTGCGAACTTCCAGCGGCTCGCGCGCGGCGAACCTGGCGATCGCCGCGCGGAGCGCGAGGGGATCGGCAATCGGTGCGCCCAGCCGCCGCGCGACCTCGCTGCGCAACTGCCGGCCGGCGGAGATCACGAGGCCACCCACGATCGAGGTGGTCCGGGATGCGCACGTCGGCCCGGAATTGGGAGCCGCGGCAGTGTCCGGCTCTTCCACCGTGATCCAGTCGACCGGAATCCCCAATCCTTCGGCAGCCAGTTGCGCGAGGACCGTGCGCGCCCCCTGACCGATCTCGACTTGGGCGGTGAGGACACTGACCGTGCCGTCGGCGTTGCCGCGCAGCAAGACTTGGCAGGCCAGGTCCCTTTCCGAATTGCCATTCAGTCCCGTGCCGTGCATGAAGAGGGCCAGTCCAACGCCGCGGCGCGGAAAGCGCGCCAGGCCCGTCGCGACAGAAGCCCGCCGGTTAAAGTCCGTGTACTCTGCGCGCCGGGCGACGAAGTTTGACTCGGTCAGCGCTCGCTCAAGCACCGCGCCCGAGGCGGCCTCCTGCCCGACTTTCTGTCCCGTGGCCAGAGTGCCTCCGGGGCGGACCAGGTTACGGCGACGGACCTCGATCGGATCGAGACCCAGCTTCGCGGCGCAGTAGTCGATGTGCGTTTCGAGCGCGAACAGGCTTTGCGGCGCCCCGAAGCCGCGGAACGCCCCGCGCGGCGGATGATTAGTGGCGATGGCCCGTGCTGTAATTTGCATGTGGTCGCATTGGTAAGTCCCGGCCGCGTGCACGGCTGCTCGCTGCAGTATGAGCGGGCTGAGCGTGCTGTAGGCGCCGCCGTCGTGATCGAGCTCGATCTGCATGGCGACCAGGCGGCCGTCGCGCATCCAGCCGGTTTTGTGCCGCACGCGCGCCGGATGCCGCTTGCTCGTGTACCGCATGTCCTCGACGCGGCTGTAGATCAACCGCACCGGCCGGCGCGCCTTCCACGCCAGCAGTGCCGCATGTTCGGCCACCAGCGTGGGAAAATCCTCTTTGCCGCCGAAACCGCCCCCCGTCGTGCAGGCCACGACGCGCACCTTTTCCGCCGGCAAGGCGAGCAGCAGGGCCACTCCTTCGGCGTTGCAATACGGACACTGCGTCGATCCGCGAAGCGTGATGCCGTCTTCTGTGGGCTCGGCCTGCATTCCCTGCGGCTCGAGGTACACGTGCTCCTGCGAGCCCGTGCAATATTCCTGCTGGATAACCACGTCGGCCGACGAAAATGCGGAGGCGACGTCTCCTTTGCAGATGCGGATCGTACGGAACACGTTGTCCGACTCGAAGACGAGAACGTTGCCGGCGAGCGCCTCATCAGGATCGAAGACGGGCTCGAGCGGCGACGTTTCGAGCTGCACGCTGGCGAGCGCCCGCTGCAGCGTCTCTTTATCCGGAGCGGCGATCAGCGCGACCGGCTCTCCGTAATAACGGATCGTTTTCTCCACGAGCGCCGGCTGGTCCCGCAACACGACCGGAACGACGTTCTCGCCGGGAATATCGGCCGCCGTGACGACCACCACGCGGCCCCAGTCGAAGCGCGGATCGAACCGGATGCCCCGCAGCAGGGCATGCGGCACGTCGGCCCGCACCGTTCCACCAGACCACACCCCGTGCCGGGGAAGGTCGTCGACGTAGCAGGCTTTGCCGCAAAGCTTCGCGGCCCCCTCGCGGCGAGGAATACTGCGGCCCAGCGCACTCTGGCCGTGGTCAGTCTGGAGCGCAGAATCCATGAAGGGCCCTCCCGTGCCCCCGAGTCGCGGCGCAAAAAAAGCCCCTGTGAGCAAGTACTGCACGCAGGGGCTGTCTCAGCCGAATGATCGAGGCCCGTCGCGGGCCGCGCCATTTTCTACTGACCAAACGATATCATGTGAGCACTCGCGCTGTCAAATGCGTCGATTCCATACAGACTCTTCTTGGCCATCCACAACACGCCGGCAAATTCACCACGCTGGTCGTCAATCCTTTTTTCATTCAGCGATTCCTGCGTCGTACGGCACCTCGCCATCCGGCGACCACGTTGCTTCCGGAGCGGTTTAGTTCAACTGTGG
>JBLMWR010000779.1:0-4192 GCA_050257335.1 Deltaproteobacteria bacterium
ACGCTCCCGGGGCGGTAGCGATCCGCACTAAACCCGTTTCCCAGTCATCGAGGAAAACCACCATGACCTCCGAGCCCGCGAAAACGACGCCTGCGACCGAACCCACCGGCACTGCCGCGGCCGAGAGCGGAGTGAAGCGCTACTTCGAGTTCGTCGAAGGGACCTCGTCAAAATTCTGGGAGATTTCGGTGAGCGGCAGCGACGTCACGGTCCGGTTCGGCCGCATTGGCAGCAACGGCCAGACGAAGACGAAATCGTTCGCCGACGAATCGGCCGCCCGCGAGCACGCCGACAGCCTGATCGAGGAGAAGGTTGGAAAAGGATACACCGAGGGACGGTGATTACAAGACCACTGCCACTGACATTGTTCCGTTGTGCGACGTCGATCGTTGGCTGCCGGACGCCTGCCAATCGCTGAAGCCGAACGAATGGCCCTCAAAGCAAATCGCAAATTTGTTCTCAGGTTACTGGCGGGTGCATTTATCTTTTGCATCCTGGTCCTAGTCTATGATCGAGTTACGTGGGCGCTGCTGCGCTGGCGGATTGCCCGTGACGACGCGGCATCAGTTTCGCTGCTTTTGAAGATCAATCCAATGCTTGTGAGTCACGAGTACCCGCTGGGCGCGTCTGCGCTCGGCTTTGCAGTTGAGCTTGATCAGGTCGGAATCGCCCGAATCCTCATTGAAGCCGGTGCTGATATGTACCATGAGGACGGACCATTTGGTTTCCCGTGCAATCGCGCCGCTCGCCACGGATCGTTGAGCATGGTCATGTGTTTTGTTCAAGAGGGGTACAATATCGAATATCAGGGAGGTCGATACGATCACGGAACCTGCTTGTTCAATGCTTGCGCTGGCGGGAATCCCGAGACCGTGAAGTACTTGATTGAAATGGGTGCAAAGGTCGATAAAGTCACGGACGACGACGGGATGACGCCTCTCATGGGAGCAATCTGTGACAATTTCGATCACCGAGATCGAAACGGACAAGTGGAGACAGTCCGATTGCTGTTACGGCATGGAGCACGTATCGACCTGAAGTCTAAGGCAGGACAGACCGTCATGGATTATCTTGAGAACGAGTTGTCGCGTCTGGAGAATGTTGGCGATCGGGTCATCACCCACGAACCTGGCCGCGACTATTTTGCGCTCCACGAGTTAGGGCAACTGTTGCGGGACCAGACGCGACATGCGAATGATCCTGAGTGACCGCTGAAACCCGGCGGTGTACCGCCCCGTCGCCAGGCACGAGACGCCAAAGGGTTGAGCGCTGTAACAATCGCCGCCAGCCTGACCTCGGGATTCACAGCAATGAATCCTCCCGGCCGCGAGTGCCGCGATTGTTGAGTTATCTGGCGTTTGCAGTCACGACCGTCCCTGCGCCCGGAAAAGGCGCCCGGCCCACACGGCGAGGGCCGCCGCCAGGACGCCCAGCGCGCACTCGATGAGGTAATGCACCGGCTCGGTTGTCAGATTCGTCCCTTCTGCGATTGCTCGCCAGAGATGTGCCGCGGCGATCAGGCCGAAGATGGCGCCGGTGGTGATCAGGTACGCTTTCATGTGGGCGATTTCAAAGGGAGCAGCTTGATGTTCTTGTACCAGCAGTTCTGGCCGTGGTCCTGCAGGCCGATGTACCCTTTGGGGGGGTGGTTTTTGCAGGCGATGTCGAACTTGTGGTCGCTGCCGTCGGGCCGCTTGTTGGGCATCGTCCACTCGTCGAGGTCCATCCGGCTGACGGCCTCGCCGTTCAGCTCCACGGCGATGATGTTTTTGTCGCACGTGATGACGATGTGGTTCCACTCGCCGGCGGGCTTCATGGCGTTCTTCTTCGGCTTGACCAGGTCGTAGATCGCGCCGGTGTCGTGATAGCCGGCGGTTTTCGTGTCGTCGATCGCGATTTCGATGCCGTTGAAGCCGACGTCCTTGCCGGGGCGCGGCGTCAGCGGAAAGGTGCGGACGAAGATGCCGCTGTTGCACTTCTCGCTGATCTTGAAGTCGAGGGAGAGCTTGAAATTGTCGTACACCTTCTTATGGATCATCATGTATCCGCCGCACTTGTGCGGGTTGATGGCTCCTTCCTCGACCGGCCTCTGGCTCGGCTTTTCGCTGCTGGTCATCCACCCGTCGAGCGACTTGCCGTCGAAGAGCAGCACCCACCCGGCTTGCTTTTCGGCGTCCGTCAATTCGTTGTCGGCAGCGAAGGTCCGGCTGGCGAGGATCAGCACGCCGCCCAGGGCCGCAATTGTTGCCGCATGCGGCTCACGATTCCGGAACATCGAATGCCTCCTCTCGAGAAAAACCCCGCGAAAGGACTGCCGGTAAGAGACGTTGATGAGGTATACGGAACCGACTTCGCGCGGTCAATGATGACGACGAAGAAGAACCGCGGATGTCGCGGATGGCCGCGGATAAGCACGATCGAGGTGAACTGCCCCATCCGCGCGCATCCGCGTAATCCGCGGTCGAAGTCCGTTTAGTCCCGGAGCAGCGCCGGGCGGTGCACTTCGCGTCCGCCTTGTTGAGCGCTGCGCGTCTACGCGTAGTCCGCCGTTAAACTCGTTTTGGTTCCGATGGATGCGGTTTCACCGGCCGGTGCTGAAGGCGATGGCGGCCTCGAGCGTGGTGCGCGGGGGCGAGTGGCTTGCGCGAATCGCGTCCCACATTCGCTGCGCCCAGGGTTTCGTGTCTGCGGCCGCGACCGCGGTGGACTGGCCCGGGAAGGAAACGAACGGGGCCGGGGCGGGTGAGAGCGCCTGGTCGTTGGCAGGCCGATACGGTGCGGGGCGGAATTGGGCCGGGCGGGAAGGGGCCGCGCGGACCGGAGCCGGCTGGTACGACGCCAGCTGCGCGTCAAGCTGCGAGGCGGATTGGAAACCCGTCAAGCGTCCGAGGATTTTCTGCTCGGGCGAAACCACGAGGACCGTGGGAAAGGCATCCACGCCCAGCTTTTTTACCGCCTCCGGCTGCTCGTCGGCATCGAGCAGAACGGGGATAAACCGGCTGTTGACGCGCGCCGCAACCGCGGGATTCGGAAACGTTTCCGAATGCATCTTGCGGCAAGGCCCGCACCAGCGGGCTCCGACGACGACGAGCAGCGGGCGCCGGCGTGCAACCGCTTCGCGAGTGGCCCGGCGAAGGTCCCTGTTCCAGGCGATGGGAGCGGCCTGCGCGCGGCCGGCGCCGAAGAGCGCGGCGACCGCCGCCCCGGCGAGCAGCAGTGAGTTCTTCGAGAAAATGGAAAGTCCGGATTTCAGAACGTGCTCTGTGGACATCAGAGGTCCCTCCGCGAACAACGGGTAAAGAATCGGTCTTCACCGCGCATCGGAGGAACAACCCACAGATTCCCGGAGACCTTCATCAGCAATTATTGGCCGGCCTGGCGAACCGTCAACCGCCTGCCGGTGCGCTTTCTCTTTCGTGAGAACTGGTCGTAGTCGCTCGTCGGTCGCCGGCATCGTTTGCGAGGACTGCCGCGCTTGCGTTTGATCCGGCCGGCGCAGACGACGGGGCGTCGCAGCAAAAAAGCACCCCGCCTGCTGCGGAGCAGGCGGGGTGCTGGAATCAGAATTGACGCGGGAAGCTTTTTGTCAATTAGTAGTAGCCGTAACCCCCGCTGCACGAGCCGTAGTAACCGCCGTTACCATACCCCCAGCCGCCATAGCCGCCGTACCCGCCCAAGCCGTATCCGCCGTACCCGCCATAGCCATATCCGGGATATCCATAACCTCCGAGGCCGTATCCATATCCTCCCAGTCCATAGAGGAGCGATCCGAGAAGCCCTCCGCCAAAGCCGTAGCCGCCGTAGCCGTAGTACGGATAACCGAAACCATAACCTAATCCGCCGTAGCCAAAACCACGACCACCCCATCCATACCCGCGTCCTGCCCATCCGCCATATCCGAAACCGCGGCCGCCGAACCCGCCGCCCCAGCCGCGATGTCCCGCGCGGAGCATGCCGGCCCCTCCGATATTCCCGCGGAAGCCTCGACCGCCGGCGAAGGCGCCCATCCGACCTCCTCCAAACGCGCCGCCTCGGAAAGCTCCGCCCGCCATCCCGCCGCGGAAGCCTCCTCCGCGCATCATGCCGAAGCCGCCTCCCCGCATGCCACCGAAGCCTCCCCGCATCCCGCCGACGCCTCCGAAATGCCCGCCGCCAAAACCGCCATGGCCGCCACCGAAACCGCCGTGGCCTC
>JBLMWR010000780.1:0-4484 GCA_050257335.1 Deltaproteobacteria bacterium
TCGCGCTGGACGCGTTCGGGCTGCGGCAGTCTCTCGGCGCCGTCGGCGCTGCCGTCGGCAAACAGGATCTGTGATTCGGCTTCCCGCCGCAGCTTCAGGCGGTCGCGTAAAAAATCGAACCCGAATTCGCGGGCCGTGCCGTAAGTGATGTCGCAGCAATAGGCCTGCCGTCTTTCGCTCTGGGGGGTCGCAGCGGTGACCGTACCGACGGCGAGGCCGAGGGCCGTGAAGGCCGGGCGCATCCAGTCGGCGTCGCGGACGGCGAGGTAATCGTTGGCGGTCGCCAGGTGGGCGCCCTTGCCAGCCAGGGCGCGCAGGTAGAGGGGCAGGGTCGCCGTCAGCGTTTTTCCCTCGCCGGTCTGCATCTCGGCGATCGCGCCGGCATGCAGGGCCGCCCCCCCCAGAAGTTGCGATTCGAAGTGCACAAGGCCGATCGTTCGCCGGGCGGCTTCGCGCACCAGGGCGAACGCCTGGGGAAGCAGTCGCTCGAGCGGTTCGCCGCATTTGGCCTGATAGCGCAGCGAAAGGCTGCGTTCGGCCATTTCAGCGGCCCCGAGAGCCGCACATTCCGCTTCCAATGCGAGGGCCCGCGCGACTTGTTCGTTCAGCCTCCGCATTTGCCAGCGGGCCGGAACGGAGAGGATGGAATCGATCAGTCCGGACACGGGAACGACGAACTGTGCGGAAGTGTTTATGGAATCCGCCTGAAGGCGGGACGACGCGCTTTGGCGTCACTTCGGGCGCGTCATCGCGGCGATGTCGCGTCTGGCCTGTTCGAGTCCGTTTTTCACCCAGATCAGGTCGCAACCGCAGGTGGTCCACAGGGCGCCGCGGTCGAGAAGTTGCTGGACGCGCTGGGGGGTGCCGGCGACCGTGCCCCAGGCTTTTCCGTGCCGCTTGGCGGCCCGTGCCAGTACCTGCAGCGCCTCGTCGATCTTCGGATGCTGAAACTGGCCGGGGAAGCCGCCGAGAATTGAAAAATCAGCGGGGCCCAGCATCAGGACGTCGATCCCCTCGACGGACGCGATCTCGTCGGCGTGTTCCAGAGCCTTGGGGTCTTCAATCTGGATCACGTTCCAGGTTTCGGCGTTCGCCATGCGAACATATTCGGCCGTGTCCATCGAACAATAGGGCATGTCGGGGTTGCCGCCGTCGAAGCCGCGCGTTCCCAGGGGCGCGAATTTGCTCCAGCGAACGACCTGGCGCGCCTCATCGGCATTGTCGCAACGGGGATAAAGAATGCCGTGCGCGCCGGCCTCGAGCAGCCGGCCCAGGCGCATGAACTCTCCTTTGGCGGGCCGGGCCATGATGTCTGACGTTCCCACGCGGGCGGCCCGCATCAGGTTGTTAGCCGTCTCGACGCTGTAGGCGTGATGTTCGAGATCCATCCAGATGTAGTCGAAGCCCATCAGGCTGGTCATCTCGTAGACGGAGGGGTCGGTCAGATGCAGGGCGATGCCGATGACCGGCTCTTTGCGGGCGAGTTTGTGTTTGACAATGCTGGGGCGCATGGAGGGAGGCCTTTGCGGGAATGGAGCCGGACTGGATGAAAATGGGACTACAGGACGATGGTCGGCGAATGATTCGTATCCGACGGCCGTGGAACATACCTTTACGAAATCTCAATCCGCTGCCAGCGGATGATGTGCAGGCAGTCCTCGACGCACCAGAAGACCGCCAGCACGTTGCCGTCGGGAAGCTGCACCATGCTGGGGTATCCGAATTTGAGCGCGCTCAATTCGTCACCCGAACGGCCTGCGCCCGACATGCGCGACGCGGCCCCCTGCCACAGCGGAGCCTCTTCGAGGTTGATCCAATCCGCGCCGTCGATCCGCACCAGATTAGCCCACAATCCCGGTTTGTCCAGTCGGCGGTAAAGACAGAGGACGCGGCCGTCGGCCAGCGGCAGCAGTTTCGCCGTTTCCCCCTGCAATCCGTTCTCGCGCGGCGCAGCAAACGTGCGGCCATCGAGCGAAACGGCATAGCGGTTCGGCAGGCTCTTGCCGGAGGCTTCGTCGAACGACCAGACGACAGAGACAATCCGTCCGTCTGGAAGCGGCGCGAGCCCCTGTTCCCAGGAAATGACTCCGCGATCGGTCTGGTCGATCACCCTCAGGTATTCGGGCCAGGTCCGGCCCCGATCGCGCGAGACGAGGGCGACGGCCTGCATTCCGTGCGGCGCCTCGCCGTTCCACCCCTTCCACGTCGAGGTGGGCGCGAGCCAGCGGCCATCAGCCAGCTCGACGATGCGGTGACACATTTCGAAGGCTGGTCCGACGAGCGGAGGGATGATAGATTGCGGCCCCTGCCACGTCCGGCCCGAATCGGCGCTGCGCAGCAGGAACAGATCCATCGGCACGTACCCCAGGTTGGCCCGATTGACGAGCCCCTCCTCCGGATCGTCGCGGTAGAACCGCGCGCCAAACCCGACCAGCGTTCCGTCGGCGACTGCGCCGACGCGGACCGAATGCGTCGAGCGGCGCGCGGCGCTATCGCGAAACAGCGGCCGCGGAGGAGACCAGGTCTGTCCGCCGTCCGCCGAACGCGCTGTGCAGGTGTGATAGTCGAGACTCTCGACCGCCTGCGCCAGATCAAACGTGGCCAGCAGCTCTCCGCCGGGAATCTGCACAAGCGACGGGTGCCAGGCATGTACCGCCGTGAGATGCGGTTTGGGGTTGCGGTACACGATGCCCGTGGCCAGAGATCGAATCATTGCTGGTCGTTCTTTCTCCTCATTTGCCCGCTCGGCGTGGGAATGCCCCGGCCGGCTTTTTGCGTCAAACTGCTGTACTCAGCGGGCAGATGCGCCGCCAATTGCACTTCGGGCCTGCGCGACTTTTTCGCGAAGGGCTGCCGCCAGGATCCACGTCGGCTCGCCGATGCACAAAAATCGCCATCCGTCGCGGGCCAGCGCGGCGGCGTCGCTGCCGATCATCCAGGTCGCTTTTCCAGCCGTTTCGGCGGCCGCTCGAATCGTCGCCAGGGCCTGGCGCAGGATGGGAGCGTCCATCTCCCCGCAGACTCCCAGCCCGGCCGACAGGTCGTACGGGCCGATCGCCACGGCGGTCGTCAATTCGTGAGCGGCGATGCGGGCGACATTTTCGAGTCCGAGGCGCGTCTCGATCTGCGGCAGGACAATGAAATGATCTTCGAAATCGCGCCGCCAGGCTGCCGCCGAGAAATCGCCGACCCAGCGATTTCCCAGCCCTCCCGGGCGCCGCCGGCCGCGCGGGGGAAGAAAGATCCCGTCGCGGACGACGTCGAGGTCGGCGGGGGTTTCGACACAGGCCAGGAGAAAGCCGCAGGGCCCCAGATCGGCGGCCAGGCGGATTGCCGCATAGTCGTTCGAGCGGGGCCGCAGCAGGATGGGAAAGCCGGTGCGGCGTCCGGCGGCGCACACTTCCCCCACCAGTTCCGGTGAGGCGGAGCCGTGTTCCATATCGACGATCAGGTAGTCGATCTCCGACCGGGTTGCGATCTCGACGAGGTCGGTCCACAGGTGGTCGCTGACCAGGAGTCCGGCAGTCAGTTCCTGCCGATGAATTTTTTCACGCAAACGTCGGGCCGATTCCATGAATCTTCCTTGTTGACCTGCTGACCCGTCTGAAGGGGGGACGGCGAACGTGGGACCGCCGGCAGCACAGATTACCAATCGGCAGGGGCGTCGGTAAAGCTTCGTGCGACAGGGAACGGCCCGATTGCTATAAAGGAGCAGGCACACCCTCTCCGCGAGAGGTTTTCCGCAACAGGAAGGAGCATGGCATGACCGTCGGCATCGGGATGATCGGCAGCGGATTCATGGGGCTGACGTATTCCGAGGCGATCGCCCGGCACGTGCGCGGCGCGAGACTCGCGGCGGTCGCCGGGGGAAAGCGTGCGGCGGACCTGGCCCGTGAATACGGCGTCGCGGCGGCCCCGTCGGTCGAGTCGCTCCTGGCGCGCGACGACGTGCAGGCGGTCGTGCTGGCAACCCCCGATCAGAACCGGCGCGAATTGACGCTGGCGGCGGCGGCGGCCGGCAAGCACGTCCTCGCCGAAAAGCCCATGGCGCCGACGGTCGCCGATTGCGACGCGATGATCGCCGGATGCCGCCGCGCCGGCGTGAATCTCGCAGTCGTCAAAACCGAGAGATTCCGCAAGATCACGAAACGGGCGAAGCAGCTCATCGACGAGGGGGTGATCGGCCCGGTGCGGATGGTCCGGACCGTGTCAAGTTTTCCGGTGACTCTGGCGCGGGAACTGTTCGACTCGCGGCCGTGGATGGCGGACCCGGCCGGTGGGGGACTCTTCATGGGGATGGCCTCGCACAACACCGATTTTCTCCGCTGGGTCACCGGGGCCGACGCCGTCAAGGTGTTTGCGCAGGTGAACACGTTCAGCGATCTTCCGGCCCCGGCACAGAGCGTGATGGCACAGATCGTCTTTGACAACGGCGCCATGGGCCATTTATGGATCTCATCCGAGTTTCCGCCGCCGGGCATGCC
>JBLMWR010000781.1:0-3118 GCA_050257335.1 Deltaproteobacteria bacterium
GAACAGCGGCGGATCGGGGACGCTCGATCGGCCCCGATCGGGAGCTTCCGCGCCTGACGGTCCCGACAGACTCATGGGATCGGGGGCCGGGAGCGCTTCCGCAGGGAGCGGCGGCGCGCCCGACGGGTTAGGGAAGCTGCGCGCCTCCGCGGGGGATCCTGGCGGCGAGGGGCTCACGCCCAGCGTCGTCCGTTCGGAGATCGAAGGAGCAATCGGCAAGAATCGGGGGAAAGTTCCCGCGGCGTTGCGGCTCCGCACCTCGCCAGCGCGTGGAAAAATCGCTTTCGACATGGGTGCCAGCGAAGAATCCGAACGCGCGGTTGAAGCGAGCCTGCAGTGGCTGGCGGGCCGCCAGCATCCCCAAGGTTACTGGGAGCCGATCGAATCGACGCTGGGGAAAGAGCCTGATCCGACTGTCAGATTCAGTAACCCCCAGGAACGCGAACGTTCGGGGTTCAATGCGCACGCCGGGCTCACGGCCCTGGCTGTACTGGCGTTTCTCGGGAAGGGTTACACGCACGAAAACAACCCGTATGCCGACAACGTCGATCGCGCTCTCCGCTGGCTCATTTCCCGGCAGGATTCCCAGGGGTACCTGGGCGCGCAGGCCAATCCCTACGCCCGCATGTATTGCCACGGGATGGCGACGATCGCACTCGGCGAAGCCTACGGCATGACGCGCGACCCGGCCCTTCACGACCCCCTCGTGCGCGCCGTGCAGTACATCGTCAACTCCCAGAGCACCGACGGCGGATGGCGATACTTCAAGGGGAAACAGGGGGATATGAGCATGTTCGGATGGCAACTCATGGCGCTGAAAAGCGCCAGGAACGCGGGTCTGGTCGTTCCCCGCTCGGCGATGAACCGGGCCACCGATTTTCTCATTGCTCACGGGGACGATCTAAAGAACCGCAACCTGAGCCAGTTCGGCGGGCTGGCCGCGTATCGCATCGACGAGCGCCCCAAACCCTCAATGACCGCCGAAGCCCTGTTCTGCAAGCAGATGCTGGGAATCCGGCGGACGAACCGGGCGGCCGGCGAGGCCGTCGAGTATCTCCTCAAGAACCTGCCGCAGCGATCGAGACAGGATCTCTATTACTGGTACTACGGCACGCTGGCGATGTACCAGCACGGGGGCGAATCGTGGCAGCGCTGGAACCAGGCCCTGCGCGACCTTCTGGTCGCCGACCAGCGGAGCGATGGAGATTTCGCCGGGAGTTGGAACCCCCGCGCTCCCTGGGGCGATTACGGCGGCCGGGTGTACTCCACGGCGATGTCGACATTGTGTCTGGAGGTGTATTACCGGTTCCTGCCCGAAAACGACGAGCCGCTCGACAAGGCCGCCGGCAAGTGAAACAACGCCTCGGCCGGGGCGTTTGTATTACCGCCTTCAGGCGGGCCAGGCAGCACTTCAAGCTTCAGTCTGGGGCGTTTGACCCTCGAGTCCTTCGAACGCTGCTCGAAAGGCAGCGATCGCGGCGCACTGAGAAATGCGGGCTATCCCGCTGACTTGAGCGTTGCCAGAAGGCGGTTCTTTTCGGTCTCGGGATCGAGCGGCACGTAGTTGTCGAGGGCCGTGGCGCGCTCCTTGAGTTTCTCGGGAGTCGAGGCGCCATGTTCCGCGTCGCGGGCGCGGGCCGCCAGATCCTGGGCCAGGCGTTTGGCTTCTGCCAGCCGCGGGCGTTTTTCCGCCGCGGCCTTGCGGCCCTCGGCCTGCGCCTGCTCGATCTGCGCCTTCAGATCGGTCAACTCCTGCCTGGCCTGGTCGAGGGTCGATTGCGACTGCTGGAGGCGCTGCTGGGCGGCAGCCAGCTTCGTCTCGCGGGCCTTCTTTTCCGTCGCGTTCTCGGCCCGCGCGCTCACCACAGGAACGCTGACGCGACCGCGCCGAATCATTCGAGCCTGGGGAACTGCCTGCGGCACCGAAAGCAGTTCAACCTCCTCCCTCGCCACTTCAATTTCCTGGGTCGCCCTCTTCGACTTCTGGGCGGCGACGCGAATCTCCGATTTCAGGTCGGCGACCTGCCTGGCGAGGGGCTTTTTGATCTCGCGGAGATCATCTTCGATCTGCTTGACTTCGGCCTCAGCCGCCCTGGCCGCGTCCAGCATTTCCTGTTTCTTCTGCTTCAACTCGGCCACAATTTCAGCGGTGGGACGCGCCAGGAGCGACTTCATGCCGTCGTGGCGTGCCGTCACGAACTTCCGGCCCTGCTCGTAGGCCGCTTTGCGTTCGAGAGTCAGCAGCCTGTCGATCTCGGCTTCGAGCCTCTCGATCTCACCCCCCCGATCGGCCGGCTTCCCGGGCCCGGCCAGAAAGCCGACCATCCGTCCCAGCCATTCGGCCGAATGCAGCCGATCATGAACAGTGGGCCACGTCTCTTTCGATTCCTCGATCTTGTGCGCCAAGTCGAGCACCGCAGGCAGCCCTTTCGCGTAGTCGTTCTTCAGAACATGGAGCCACGCGATCGCCTGCAGCGCGGGCAGAAACGGCGCCTTCGACTGTTTCGCCGCCCCCCGGAACTGGTCGAGCGCTTCGCCTGACTTTTTCTGCGAAAGCAGCGCGACGCCGTAAGCATACGCCGCCCGGGGGTCATCGGGGATCAGCCGGTGCGAGGCCTCGAAATGCCGCTTTGCCGCAGGCAAGCCCTCGCCGTCCGCCCCCATCCCTTCCGTGAGCAACCCGCGCAGCTCCTGCGAGAATTTCATCCGGTCCATGCTCTTGACCGTTCCCCGCAACTCGGCGGGAACGACTAGAGCCGAGAGGTCCTCGTCCAGCTCCAGATCGGAATCGTCCTTCGGATCGTCGTCCGCCTCCGCTTTCGCGGCGGGTTTTGACTTCGCCGTCGATTTCGACCCCGATTTCGCCGTTTTCTCGGCGGCGCACAACGAGTCGTTTCGCACCAGACCAGCGACAAGCACGAAAATCGCCAGGAAGACGGCAGCCCGGAAGGCAACGCCGATCTTTATCCCGGCATCGTGCGACCCGCACGAAATCGCCATATCGACTCTCCCGATTCCACGAGAATATGAAGAGGGCCAGCAACTTTCGTTTATACATAGAAATTAATTTGGATGCAAATGGAATGCGCCCGATTCGCACGTGTTCCAGGTCCGGATT
>JBLMWR010000782.1:0-3418 GCA_050257335.1 Deltaproteobacteria bacterium
CGTCCCGTCCGGTCACGGAGTGACCGGACTACCTCATTTCAATCTCCTTCCGAAACCGGCATTTCGCTTTCGAAGTTCTGCCACTTCATGGCGCGGTGCATCGGCTCGATGCGGAGGACGACTTTGCCGTCCTGAAAGATCCGCACGGTCCCGGTCGATTCCGAAACGGCGATCGTAATCGCATTGGTGGCCTTGGACATGGCGGCCGCCGCCCAGTGCCGGGCCCCCAGCCCTTTCGACAGCGTAATCCCTCCCGCCGGGGCGTCGAGATGCCTTCCCGCCGACTGGACCACGCCGTCCGCCGAAATGACGAACGCCCCGTCGAGCTGGGCGATCTCCTTGATGCTTTCGCGCACCCGCGGGTCGCGGATCTGCCGTTCTTTGGCCGAGTAGCCGCGGAACGGGTCGTGCACCTGTTCGTGCGACATCTTGAGCACTTTGCGGTGGTTCCCCACGACGAACAGGGTGCCGACCGGCTTTCCCTCGCGCCCTTCGCGGCCGATTTCAATCGCCAGATCGACGACGGTCCGCAAAGTTTCGAGGGGGACTTGCGTTTCCAGCCGTTGCAGGTCGCGCGAGGTGAGCCGCGCCAGGTGTTCTCCCAGGCTGATCACGCTGCACGTGTCGATGTCGTGCATTTCGAAACCGGGATACAGCGCCACCACCATGTCGCCGCTCTGCAGCAGCTCGTCGGCGATCGCTTCGAGGAGCGCCTGGCTGAGCTGCAACCGCCGGCTTTCGGGCTCCTGCACCAGGGGGACGAGGTCGACGTCGTCGTCGAGCACGGGGCGGAACAGGTCCACCTTGTCGGTTGCCACCACCAGACGCACCGGATGCAGCTCGTTGCGGATGGCCGCGAAATCGTACGGCAGGTCGGTCAGCAGGACGACGGCCTGCGCCTTGACCTCATCGACGATCCGCTTGGCCGAGGCCAAGAGCGTCGTGAACGGTTCGGTGATTTCGACGCGCTTCATCTGAAGACGGCCCGGTCATTTCGTCGCAGCGCCGGGTTCGTCGTCCCGGCGGGCAGTGGCTTCCTCTTCCACCAGTTTCTCGCGATACTTGCTTTTGGCGCGCATCGAGCTTCGCGGCCCGAACGGCCCCACAACCGTGTTGTCGACCCCCGACTCGCGGGAGATGACCACCCCCCGCTCGAGGTCGAACACGAGACTTCCGGAAATTTGCCGCTGGATGAGCTGTCCGGCGACGGCCGGGTCCTGAACCGGCGTCAGCACGGCGGTCCGCAGCTCGATCGTCGCCCGCTTCCCTTTGACCTCCGCCAGTTTGTAATTCCGCTGAATCGTGATCTTGACCAGGTTCTTGTCGTAATCGCGGCACAGGACGTCAACCCGATCCTTCCAGGCGGCGCCCACCGCAACCGGTTCCTCGGGGAGCGGCAGAAAGTACGTTTCGGAGGAGGCATCGGTCACCGGCGGGGCGGCAGGCCCCTGCGACACCTGTCGGGCCGCCGTCGGGGGAGGGGGGAGGGCCCCTTCGAGCACCTTCACCGGTTTGCCGCTCGGACTGAAGCGGATCGTCGCCCGCGGTTTCCCGACTGTTGCCAGTACGTCTTCGAACTGGCTGGGGTGCTTTTCGGGATCGTCGCTCTGAAATTCGACAGGCTCGGTCTTCGGACGCGAAGGGTTGTCGAATGAGGCTACCATGTGGACCCAGTCAATGAACAACTCCAGGTCTCCTTCACCGGTCTTTTCGTCCACCGCTTTCACCGTGTAGTGGCGCTTCGACCGCGACGAATTGCGAACGGTTTCGGTCTCGTCCTTCACGCTCGTCGTAATCTCGCTCTCATTGAAAACTTCGTAGTGCCAGACCTGGTTCGGCAGGAACTTGTAGGCCAGCGTGTATTTTTCGGGTACCGGTGACTCTGCAGCCGGGACCGGTTCCCCCGCCGCCGGAGGCGTTGCCGGCCGGGCCGGCGTGTCATCGGCCAGCGCGGCCCGTCCCGGTGCGGGGAGCCGTCCCGCCAGGGAAACCCCGACCAGGATCACCAGAGAACGCCATCCAGGCAACATGCGACAGGCTCCTTCCAGAGGATGCACTCGAGCAGCGACAAGAGTCACGCGTGGGAACGGGGCGGATATTAGCAAATCGGCGAACGGGCCGGGATAGCAATTTTGCCGCCCGTTGCGGCCGGTCTCCGGACCGAGCCACGACACCGCAGGGCGGGCTTCCTCAGCCCGGCCGTGACGAACGTGAAACGGCGCGTTCAGTCATATGGGAAGACGACTGGGCGGCGGCTCGCAAATCAACTCGACGCGCCAGTGATGTCTGACGGTGGCTGGCGGGCTGGGGAAGCCCGCCCCACGGGGACCAAAGGCGAGCCGGCTCGCACGACACCGACAACCACGGGAGGGCGTTTATTTCGCACGGGCCGGGAAGCCTGTGCTACTCTTGCCCATTCGCACTCACCAGCGGGCGCACGGGCCGTTTTCTTTTGTACGGCTTGGGACCGGTCGGCCGGGGGGCCTCTTCGTCCCAATGGGCCGTGGTGCCTGCGGGTGTGGAGCCGGTCGTGGGGCGCTTGACTTTCTGAGTTTCGCCCGGCTGGCGGGGGGGCGGTTCTTTCGCCGACAAGGTCGTCTCCTGAATATTCGGCTGCGCATCCCCGTCATCGGAAAGATAGGCGACGAAGCGCCGGCTGGCGCGGTTGAGGATGACAACGCGGCTGGCGGCGCGGGGCTGATTGATGGGACGGATAATGCACACGATTTCGGCCTCTCCGGCTTGTTCCAGTGCCTCGCGGATCGCCCCTTCGTCGGTTCCCGCCTCAGCCGGCGGCGCCGGTTCACGTTTTCGCAGCGTGGATCTGTTATCGGAATCGCGAGACTTTTTTCCTGAGTCGGCCACTTCGATCTCATCACCCGACTCCTTTTCCGCAACGGACGGATCGAGGCGATCGTCGCCTTTGGCAGGCCGGTCGGCGAGGCGTTGCTCGTTGCCGCGCTGGCCGACCGGGCGATAAAGATGCGCCAGGCTGCAGCGGTCGAGCAGGGCGCGGATGGTTTTGGGCCCGACGTACAAACCTTCGCGGTGATGCGAATCGGCCCCCGAACAGACGCCGATAACCTGTCCGTCCGGTGTGAACAGCCCGCCGCCCGAACGTCCCTGGACCGGCATTCCCCCGACCTCGATATTGTCGGCGCCGAGATAGCGGTTGAGGGCCGTGATCTTCAGCATCTGCACTGTGGGATTGTCGCCTCCGCTGCAGCCGACGCTGACCACCGGAGAACCCTTCATGATCTTCGATCCCTGCGGGGCGACGCGGCAGCTCGGCAGGGGATCGTCGTTCATGACAACCAATCCGACGTCATCGTCCAGGTTGTGGTCGAGCCGGCTGGCCACGGCCGTTTCCATTTTCCCGTCGCGCCAGTAATCGATTTCGATCCGGGCCTTTTTGTCC
>JBLMWR010000783.1:0-8374 GCA_050257335.1 Deltaproteobacteria bacterium
CGGAGTGACCCGGCTGCAAGCGTGCGCCTCATCACTTGCGTACATGTTGATCTACCCGAAAATCCCGTTATACTGCACGGCGCGGAACGGATCATGAGTGTCTGGGAGGATCGTCCATGCAGACCCGGCACACGGCTCGCAACCTTTCGCGCCGCCGATTTCTGTCCGCCACTCTGCGCGCCGGCGGAGCCGGTCTCGCGCTGGGCGATATTCTGCGACTTCGATCGCTCGCCGCCGACCAGGGTCAGGCCGTTCCTGACACCGCGGTGATTCAGATCTGGCTGGGCGGCGGCCCGAGTCAATTCGAGACGTTCGATCCCAAGCCGCTGGCCCCCGCGGAAATCCGCGGACCTTACGCGGCCATCCCGTCGAAGCTCCCCGGCGCGCTGGTGTGCGAGAAGTTTCCACTGACGGCCGCCGTGCTTGACAGAACGGCCCTCATCCGCAGCTTCACCCATCCTTTCGATGATCACTTCGGCGTCACCCGCTGGTGTCTGGCAGGGAGGCGCGAGCCCGACAACAAGGCCGGCTACCCGTCGTTCGGGTCGATCGTCTCGCGGTTCCGCGGCCCGCGGCAGGCCGGCATGCCTTCCTACGCCCTGCTTTGCGAAGATCCGGTCAATCACTTCGAGCTGTTCCAGACGCTGGGCCCCGGCTATCTCGGCGTGGGACACGCCCCGTTCACAGTGATGCAGGATCCATATCAGCCCGAGTTCCAGCACGACCGCCTGCGGAAGGCGACCGACAGCCTCGAGCTGGCCAGCGATGTGACCCTCGACCGCATCAACGACCGGAAGTCGCTCCTCACGAGCCTCGACCGGCTGCCGCAGCGGCTCGATGCGGCCGGCGCGCAGGACGATGTCGATCCCTTCACGCGCCTGGCGCTGGAAATGATCACCAGCGCGAAGGCCCGCCGGGCGTTCGATCTCAGCGAAGAATCGCCCGCCACGCGCGAGCGATATGGAAATCACCGCTGGGGACAGATGGCGCTGCTCGCACGCCGGCTCGTGGAAGCCGGGGTCACTTTCGTCACGCTCAACACGGCGCCCGACTGTCTCCGCTGGGATTGCCACGTCAACATCGTCAGGGAAAATCGCGCCGAAGAGGGCCCGGCGGGACCGAACGTCGGCATGGACCTCAATGGTCCCCGGCTCGACCGGGCCCTGGCCGCACTGATCGCCGACCTGAGCGAGCGCGACCTGTGCCGCAACACGCTGGTGGTCGTGTGGGGAGAATTCGGCCGCACGCCGCGCATCAACCCTTCCGGCGGCCGCGATCACTGGCCCCCGCTGGGGAGCGTGTTGCTGGCCGGCGGCGGCCTCAAAATGGGACAGATCATCGGCGCATCCGACGCCACCGGCGCCGCCCCCACTCATCGCCCCATCAGCCCCAGCGACATCCTCGCCACCCTCTACCGGCACCTGGGCATTGACCCCGCCTGGCAACTCACCAACCTCCAAGGCCGCCCCCTCCCGCTCCTCCCCGACGGTAAACCGATCGACGAGCTGTTCTGAAAAGCAGCAGGCAAGCGACGGGAATTCCCTCAAGACAGCCTGTTGAACACAGGGGAGGACACGCAACGCGGGACGCGATCTCCATTTTTAACTCGCTCATCGAGCCCATTGTTCCGCGAGGCATTGCAGCTCCTCCCAGTCGGCCTCGTTCGCATTGCCGGGCGTCCATTCCTCTTCGAGAAGGATCGCATTCACGAAGTTGTCGCCGGTCAATTCCACGATGTGGTCGCCGACGGGGATTCCGGTGAGCAGCTCTTCGGCCCGCGCGCGGACGCGCAGCTCCGGGTGGTCGAGGAAACGCAGCGCCGCTTTCCGTCGTTTACGCGGTACGAAACCTTCCCAAGTGACACAGCGCTCGAGTGTGCGAAGGACGCTTTTAACGGCCAACTCGGCGTCGCCCAGTTTCGCACACTCGCGGCACAGGTGCCGGGCGTGGCCCTTTCCGCTGAACCGCTCGTTGCCGGGAATCCTGTCGCAGGCCCGGCACCAGCACCTTACCAGAAGGCTGCGGTCCGCAGGCAGAACCCCCAGCCCGGCATTGAAAATGTAATGTCGGGATCCGACGGAAACCTCTGCGGCGCGTTCGGGAAGGGGTTGCTCCCCCGTTCGAAATCCCAGAAGAAGTCCGGCTTCCCCGTCTGCGGGTTGATTGCCGGCTGGCCCGTTTCCGCGTCGATCGGGAATTCCATTCTTAAGGCCGGCCGAACGACCGCCTCGGGAAGCTCTCTGACCGGTGGAGAAATCTTGGGAGTCATCATGATCGCTCCTTGCCTTTCATTTCGATGAGGCTGATGAAGACGCGCCGTTCGGCCCTCTTCTCTTCAGTCTCACAACAGTGAACAGTTCCCGCAAGACCTGCCGTTGTTCTTGCGAGAGATCGGCCGCCAGGAAGGCATCCGAAAGGAACGAGCGATTCAATCGCTGTCCCTCTTTCAGGCACGAATGAAGTTCATCAGTCTCCCATCCGCCGGAGTGAAAGAATTCGGGCCCCTCCGCCGGGGCGAAGTGCAGGCTGACATTTCCTGTGTTGGGTGATTCGCAATACCGGCTCTGCATCAGCGTCAAGGCGTTCGGCGAGACAAGATCGGTCAACCACCACTGGAACGGCGGCCACTCGCCCAAATCGCAAGCCAGAGCGGTGACGGCATCGGGCGCCATGTAAATGAGAAGGCCCTCCGTGATGACCAGCACGCGGGCAGCCGAAGCGCCGACTCGCGCCAGGAAAATCCGCCGTGCCCCGACGTCCGCAACGTCGAGCGGAACTGATTCCAGCGCGCAGACGGGGGAATAGGGTTCCAGTCTTTCCGCTTTGTAGGCCAGCACGGAGGGTTGGTCTACCTCGATCCACAAGATCGATGGGGCGATCGGGAGCCGATAGGGCCGCGTGTCGAGACCGGCCCCCAGGTTGACCACGGTATCGAAGTCGGCCGCACGGAGAGTGGCCACAATCAGGGAATCGAGCAGAGAGGTTCGCACGGTACAACCGGCCGCCGTCAATGCTCCGCCGGATAATCGCTGCAGGAGCTGCTCGCCGCGGGGCCCGGCCAGCAGCCGCGCGTAGGGATCGCGGAAGACGGCGTCCGGACGCTCGCTTTCGACGGCGCGGCAGAATGCCGTCAGCAGCGCCGTGTCGGCGACCGAATCGACTGGAAGTGCTGCGGGCATGAGGAAACTCAGATCCGAGGATCAGAATCGACAAAAACGGAGTTTAGCCCGACGCGCGAGCGAGGGAAAACGGCTGCAGGCCTTGCGCGCTCTGCCGGTTGGGAAGTGAATTTCGGCACTTCTGTGTCCCTCGCTTGCGCATCGGGCTGGCGTGAATAATCCGGACCAGGCCTGTCACCAGTGGCCCATGACGCGATCACGGGCCACTGGTGAAAGTACGAAACCTGTCCGGCGGCATTTTCCTGACGCGGCCGCGATCAGATCCCGAATGCGCCCAGGGCCGGGCCAAGCGTCGTCGCCACCTGGCCGACTTTCTGAATTCCGCCGAGAACGTCATCGAACCAGCCGCTCGGTTCGATTCCAGGCTCGCCGGCGGTTTGAGACGGCGCAACTCCGGGGCTGCGGCTTTGACCGGCTGACGGAGTGCCGACGATCGATCGCGGGACGGGTTCACATTGCACGGGAAGGTACATGGTTTTCTCCTTCTGCTGGTAAAGACGAAAAAGTTACGGAACACACGACGCGATGGCCAATGAGGATCAGATTCCGAACGAGCCCAGAATGGGGGCAACCGTCCCCGCCACCTGGCCGACTTTCTGGATCCCGCCCAGAACGTCATCAAACCAGCCGCTCGGTTCGACTCCGGGTGCGGTGGCGCCGGAAGACGGGCCGCCGGGCGCACTGCTTTGACTGGCTGACGGGCAGCCGACAATCGATCGTTGGACGGGTTCACGCTGCATGGGAAGGTACATGGTTCTCTCCTTCTGCGTTTGAAGACAGGAAGGTTACTGAAAACACCGCTCGACCGGCGAGGGTGTCAAACACCGGGTGTGACGAGAATGGGGCCCTCGCAACCGTCTTTCGCCGGGCCCCTGATGGCGTGCATGAAGGCGTCGACCAGACTGCTCGGAACGACGCCAGGGCCGCTCCCTGCGACGAGACCGGAGTCGCGTTCCGTGCGATCGCCGTGATCGCCAGGCGGCGTGGCCGCGAGCGATCGCCGTATCGGTGCGCTTTGCCTGGGAAGGTACATATCGCTCTCCTCATGATGCAGTTCACGAGTAGTAGCCTGTCAGACACATTTGCTGAGCAGGTCCGCGCAGCTTGTAGCAGTCGGAGTAGCCCGAAGGCTGGACGCCGTTGCCGGGTCCGGCGCCTGCGGTTCGACTCTTGTCCGTTTCCGAATCGTGGGGACGCGAGCCGTCCGTGGCTCTGTGAATGGGTTGTGACTGGCGAGGCAGATGCATGGTCTTTCTCCTTTTCGAGCCGGAACGTTTGAAATCATCAATTGCGACGAGACCTGCCGCGGCCGAAGACCTACGGCGCCTCATTCCAATGGCGCATTTTCCCGACGAGGACCGGATGCACGTCGCTCACGTCGACGGTGAAGCGAAACACCGAGCGGGAGTGCAGCACGTTGTCCGGGTCGAAGAATCGCAGTTTCACATCCCAGCAATCGGAATCTTTGCGGCAGAAGCTGCTGCGCTCGACCGCGATCGTATCGAGCTGCCGCCCGTTGATTACCGAGTCGGAGATGGCGATCGTGGCGAACTGGAAGGCGTTCGTTGCGGCAAAATTCATGGCCCGCTCGGCCGAAGTCTGCCCGAGGTTGCGCAGATCGTAATAGAAGCGATCCAGGATGGTACGGATGGTGGTGCGCACTTTCGACTCGGCCTCCGGCATGAGGGTGCGCGGCTTACCTTCTTTTTCCGGCGTCAGGCTGCTCGCAGCCCCGGGATGCTTTTTGGCCTGCTCCAGTGCGTGCTTCAGGGCGGCATCGACCGAGATGTCGACCAGTGCGGTTTCGTTCCACGCGTACATCAACCGCAGGCTGGGCACGACGACGGGGATCACCTGTCCAGAATAGAGCTGGACGGTTTCACCGGTCAGGACGCCCGGGATGGAGACTCGGGAAACATATTGCTTGTCTTCCTGAAGACGGATCTGTCCCGCCAGGAACGCCACCAGACGCTGGTAAGTTTCGGCGGCGAAAGTGCCGGCCGGCCGAACCGCGTAAATCGGCGTCAGCTCGATATTCAAGGTCCAGATCAGCTCCGCAGCGTCGGCGGGGTTTGCCGCGAAACCGGGATATCCTTTGGGCGGATTGGGACTGGGATCGGGAAAAGCGGGGTCGCCCTCGAGCCTGGGGAAACCTCCCCCCGTCGGGTAAGGAGGCTGCGGCGCGGGATATCCGGCCAGATAGTTCACCATTTGCCGGGGATCATAAGGATTGGCCGGATAGGGCTGGACCTTCTCGTCGCCCCCCAGAAACGGAATGCCCGTGTCGGGGGTCACCGAGGGCATTTGCGCCTTGAAGCCGTCGCGGCGCGCCTCGGTGCCGAAGTCGTACCCGAGCACCCCGATGGCGAACACGTAGTTTTTCGACTTGTTGGCGCTGCAGGCACACTCCGAGGCGGTGACGCTTGCGGCCGCGGCAGGCGCACGCGATGCCCCGTTACTTCCGACGCCCGCCGTGTCCGACCGGCCCGGCCTCACCGCCACGGGAGATTCGGGAACCGCGGCCGCCGCGGCCTGCACCCCCTGAGCTTCCGCCGGGCCCCGGGTCGTCGGCGAAGCGCTCTCGGCGGCGGCACCGGACTGGACGTCGCGGCCCGGCGCAACTTCAACAGCTTCCTGCGCCGTGACGCCTGCGGAGCGCATGAGAGCACGGCGGTCGGCGTCGTTCACGAGCAACGTATCATGCACTGGACCTTCATTGGACATGGCATTTCTCCTTCGATGTGAAATCAGTGCGCAGGCGCCGGAAAGATTAAGATGGCCTGCCAGGAATCTTTGACAGTCAGCAACAATTTCCGCATTGCAGGGAATGGCAGTGGCGAGCAGGATCTCGCGAATCGCGTGCGGATCTGGCTCGCCTCCGAGTTTCAGTTGCAGGCTCAAGAGCAGCGCCACGATGCCGGTGACGATGGGGGTGGCAAAGCTGGTCCCGGTCCGGAACGCAATCCCTCCACCGGGTGCCGCGCCCGCCATTTTTTCTCCCGGGGCAAGGATCCCTTGAGACCGGTACACGTCGCCCCAATTGCTGGAATCGAGAGGCGCGCCCCGGGCATCCGTGGCCCCGACCGCCAGAACCGAGGGGAGGGCGGCAGGAACGTGCAGGCACCGGCAGGCATCGTTTCCCGCCGCGGCGACGACCAGCACCCCTTCGTCGTTACAGAAACGGACGGCATTGGCCAGCATCGGGTCGGCTTCGCCGCCATGGCTCGGTTCGCCGCCGCTGATATTGATCACATCGGCTCCGGCTTCCACCGCCTGATTGATGGCGCGGGCCAGATCCATTTGCGAGGCGGGCCCCTGGCGTTCGTCCGAAAAGACGGGAGCGATGACGCCACGGCAGCCCGGGGCGATCCCATGCACCGCGCTCCCGGGCTGCCCGAAGATCATGCTGGCAATATGGGTGCCGTGGGCTGACATGCGTCCCTCACCGGCGGCATCCGAAACGAGCGTCGGCAACGCGGTCAACTGCGCGCCGTCGAAGCAGGAATGGGAGCGATCGACGGGACCGTCCAGAACGGCAATCAGGATCCGTGGATCGCCCAGCGTCTCGGCCCACAATTCGGCCAGGCCGTCAATGACGGGAACGGCCGGACGCGAGCTGGTCGGAAGGATTGCGGGGTAGTTCAAGGCGCCACCGACGTCCGGATGCCGTTCGACGTGAATTCCAGATGAAGGGCATCGTCGCAAGGGACACTGCGCCGCTCAAGACCCGATCGAGTCGCGCACTGGAACGGATCTGGCAGCAATCTGGGGGTGCGTGCGACAGGCTGATTCGCGCCGCCCGTCGGACGGGCTGAGATGTTACGATCCGGGCTCGACGGCTTCCCAATAGACTTGCAGTCCGTTGCCGTTGCCGTGAAAGCGGATCAAGGCATGGAGCTGATTGCGGTTCAGCGATTTGATGGTGACGTTCAGCCGGTGCTTGGGGTCGATTCCGTGTTCGGGCGGAATGGGGTCGTCAATGAATGCCGGCCAGTCATCTTCCTGAAAGGCAGTTAAGATGAGCGCCTGGTTCCGCGCAGGGACGCGGTAACGCTTGACGACCCGGCCCTTATACCGCAGCTCGCGGCGCGACGGATCCCATTCTGGTGTGATTCGTACCACGGGAGAGGAGCCGGGCGCGGCGGCCGGCGATGCGGCCAGCGGGTCGCCTTTTCCGTCGGCTGGCGCCGGCGGCTTCGATGCGATGACGGAGCGGAGCGTCGTGGCGCCGTCGAATGTCAGCACAAGACAGGCGTCGGGGGGGAAACAGGTGGGGGCGAGGGGGCGAAACGATCGGCTGTCATCGCCGGAGACCGTCGTTTCTTTCGCGTGCTCGGCAAAGCCGCGGTGGATGAGCCAGCGGACGTCGTCAAGCGTGGCGCCGCTCGAGAGCAGTTCGGGGAATTCCACGGCGAATTGCCACGCGTCGGTCCTGCTGTCCTGGGCGTAGTCGTAAGCCGTCAGAAGGATCGCGAGCCCTGGTCGGAACCGTTCGGGGATTGAGACGGAAATCTGGCGCATGCGCTTGCTCCTGGGCACGACGGCTGCAAGTCGAGGTGAAGATGCATTCCCAGATCGCGGGCTGTCGCGGGCAGTTTCCCGCGTTCCGCACAATGGTCGCCGCCGCGCTGCCCGCGCGCCGCTGGGGAGAGAGTTCCCGCCAGGGCGCTGTCCGAACGCGGCAAGGCAAGAGTGTAATCGGACGACGGCGAACGCTAATGACCTAAACAGACTATTTGTGGAAAATTGTGGAAGAAATGTAAGCCTGTCGATCTGCGCTTGCGCCACGCCGCGGTCTTCGAGTAGGATTGGTTAGATGCGCCCGCCTGGCAAGGTGGAGAAGATATGAGGACGTGCGATGAAATCTGCAGTGGATGTGCGAGACAGGATCCTGGGCTGGGCGACGCTGATGCTGTTCGTGGGAAGCGTCTGCTACGGCATCTGGTCGATTCTGCCGCCGGCGCCGGTCGCGGAGGGCGTGCCGGAAAGTGAGTTTTCTTCCGGTCGGGCGATGCGCCACCTGGCGGTGATTGCGGCGGAACCGCATCCGCTGGGGTCGGCAGCCAACGCGAAAGTGCGCGAATACCTGGTGGCCGAGCTGCGGCGGCTCGGATTCGAGATCGAGCTGCAGGAAGGGATGTTCACGCCGTTCCGTGCGCCGCTTCCGCCGGAGCGAATCGAGCCGCCGATCCGTC
>JBLMWR010000784.1:0-5127 GCA_050257335.1 Deltaproteobacteria bacterium
CTTTAACCGCGGATGACGCGGATACGCGCGGATAAATACGTTCGAAGTGAACCTGCACATCCGCGTCGATCCGTGTCCTCCGCGGTTTTTCTTTGTCCTTTTTCTAATCGTGCTCGCGAGCTTCATGGCCGGCAAGTTCTGAGAACACTCCGAGAAATCCGGACCCACGGGACGCCGCCCGTGGGCTTGTGTTCTTCCCTTCACCTCCCCAATGACGCCAGCCACACCAGCAGAGCGATCAACCCGCCGACCGTCCCCCACGCCACCAGGAACCCGCCCCAGTCCGTCGCCGTCAGCCGCGGGATTTCGACGCCGAGCCGCCGCAGTGCCTGATACGCCAGCGGCGATGTCTTCTGATAATCGAGTGCGATGCCGTGCAGGCCGAGCGTGGCTTCTTCGCCGAATGCTTCCGGAACCTCCGGCAGCGCGAACTCCTGCTCGCGGCCGACCGGGGCGTGCAGCCGGGCGAAAAAGGGATCGAGCTGCGCGGCTGGCTGCGGCCGCGTCAGCAGGCTGACGACGACAAAGACGCCGAACTGAATGCCCAGCATCAGCAGCACTTTCGCCGATTCGTCGAGAGCCGACGCACTGTGCACCAGCTCGTATGCCGGCGGAATTCCCTGCACCAGGTCTTCCGGCAGACTCGTGACAGTCCACACGGCGATTCCGGCGGTGAGGCTGCTCCAGGCGCCAGCCGGGTTGGCGCGGCGCCAGGTCACCCCCAGCCAGAACGCCGGTCCCATGAGGGCCACGACTTTCAGCGACGCCTTCAGGAGCCAGGTGATGCTCCCGGCCCACAGCGCCAGGGCGATGCCCGCCGCGAGCATCCCCGCGGCCGCCCCGCGCCCCACCCACAGCCGCTCCCGTTCCGCCGTCGCGGGAAACAGGTGAATGTAGAAGTTGCGGGTGAAGACTCCCGAGCCTACGACCATGATCGTCTCGGCACTGGTGACGCCGGCGATGATGCAGGCGATCATCAGTCCCCGCCAGCCGTCCCCCAGCAGGAGCTGAATCGACCGGCCGAACATCGTCTCGCTCACCGCTTCCAGATTCTGAGGCTCGACGGCGTCAAGAAATCCGGGAAAGAGGACGCAGGCGATCAGGCCGGTGAAGGCCCAGGCGATCGTCAGAAAGCGCTTGATGAAGTTGCCGTAGCACATTCCGACCCGCGCCTCGGTTTCGGTTTTTCCCGAACCGTTGGCGGTCATGACGTGCGGCTGGGCCACGATTCCCACGAGGGCCAGCACCGACATCGCGGCGACGAACAGGGGGCTTCCCTCCTTCGCTCCGGCGGGGGCCGCAATCGCCAGCCGTTCGGGAGCGAGGTGCGCGTGCAGGGCCGACATGCCGCCGATCATTTCCAGTCCCGCCGGGACCAGCAGCACCGACAGGGCGATGAGCATGATCCCTTGCAGGAAATCGGTATACGCGGCGGCCATCAACCCGCCCACCATGACGTACGTCGAAAACAGGAGCGCGAGGACGATGATCGACTGATTGGTGGGAAGCACCCCGCCGGTTGCTCCGGTGATCGCCGCTCCGGCTCCGCGCAGTTGCAGGGCGATCGACAGCACCAGAAACGCCAGCGCCACGAGCGAGTAAACGAATTCCAGCCCGCGGCCGTAGCGGATGCGGAACACTTCGCCGGTGGTAATGACCCGCAGCCGGCGGACGATCGGCGCGATGAGCCAGTAGAACGGCGTGGAAAAGAGGTTCATCCATTGGTACCAGATCCCCCCCAGGCCGGCGCGGGCGCAGGCCCCCGATACCTGCACGGCCATTTCGCTGTGCGTCCCCGTGCACAGCCAGTGCATCACCAATAGCCCCTTCCCGAACCGCCGGCCTCCGAGAAAGAAGTCCTCGTCGTTGTGGACTTTCGTCGAGGCCCAGAACCCGATCCCCATCACCAGGGCGAAATATCCGACGATGACCGCCAGGTCGATGATCTTGAGCCCGAAGATCGTTTCCACGCGGGACGAGCCTCTGTGTGCGGTGCGGATAGACGGAACAGGTTTTCATCGTACAGCAGCGCGCGGTGGAATACGAACGACGGGACGCATTGATTTAAAGAAGCCCGGCGAGCGGGGCGGCGGGCACCGATTCGAGGA
Source organism: Deltaproteobacteria bacterium (assembly GCA_050257335.1). GTDB lineage: Bacteria > Planctomycetota > Planctomycetia > Planctomycetales > Planctomycetaceae > JACQFH01. The sequence continues at coordinate 2,109 of JBLMWR010000784.1, forward strand.
GCATTGGTCCCCCCCGGTCTGGTCCAAGCAACAAGGCGGCGTCCGCGACAAGCTGGCCAGCGAACGCAACAGTTGCAATGCGACAATCGACACGGACGCCGGTCGCTCACCGAACCGCCCAGATCTCCACGTGCCGATCGGCCGGCTCATTCGTCGGGCCTCCCGCGATGAACAGCCGCGTGCCGTCGGGGCTGAAGCGGGGGATTACCCAGTCGGACGATTCCAGTTCATTCAAGATCGACAGGTCATTCGCATTCCAGAGCGTGACCAGCGAATTCCGCCCGGCGGTGACGAGGACGCTGCCGTCGTGTGACCAGTCGACCGCATAAAGTTCGTCGGCGTCGGCCTGGACGGCCAGCTTCAGGCTGCCGGTTTCCACGTCCCACAGGGCAAGACTGCCGTCAACGTACGCGACCGCCAGCGTTTTGCCGGCGGGATCAAACTTGAGTTCGTGCGAAGACGATTTGCCTGAAAGAGCGGCGTGCAGATTGCCGGTGGAAGCCTGGAAAAGCACCGTCACAGAATTGCGGTTGCCGACCGCCAGGATCGTTCCGTCGGGGCTGAAATCGGTCGTGAGACCTCCCTCCGGGCCGGCGCTATCAAACCTGCGGAGCAATGTTCCTTTGCAAGCCGACCACAAATGTACGGTGGTTCCATAGCCTCCGGTTGCCAGCATCTTGCCGTCGGGACTGAACCTCACGCTCGGCTGATCATTTGGAGAATTCAGCTCGATCTCCTCACCCGTCGAGACGTTTACGACAACAGCTTTGCGGCTGACCTGATCCGAAACTGCAACAACATCTGGATCGGGACTGAAGTCGAATCCGACAAGCAATTTCTTGTCGTCGATCGTGCGAATCCGTCGTTCCGCGCTGGCATCGTAAATGTCGACCTGCCCTAACGAATTGAAGGACGCGACCGGCTTGAAGAACGCGACCTGCGTCCCATCACGACTGAAGACGATGTTCGAGGCGTTGATGGGCAAGTCGGTAATCTTCTCCAGGTCGCCCGCGGTGTTCACGTCGATTCTCTTCTTCGACTCCCGCGCCGCCGCAGTTCGGTCGTCCAAGCGGGAAACTTGCTCGGGCGTCAGCGTCGCCTTCAGCGCTTTGGCGAACAGAAAATCATCTCCGAACGGTCCCTTTCCGATCTGCCGCTGGGTCGCTGCTATGTCGCGAAACAGTTGCTTGCCTGGAACCAGCGTACTTCTCTGCTGGTCGATACGCTTCAGGAACTCATTGATATCCTCACGACCTGCCGACTCGATTTCCTGTTTCTGCGTTGCCGCCAGTCCGCAGATCCGCTCGATGGCTGCGATTCGTCGCGACAGGATGCGTTCGAATCGGCTGCGAACGCTCGCGCGGCCGCGCTGCCCAAACACCATTTGATCGAAGATGCCGCGCGGTGTGCCGGCCTCGGCCCTGCGCCGCTGTTCATAGTCGCGCGGCCCTCCCGAAAGCAGCGGCCGTCCGCGCTTTAAATCAGTAAAACCATCATCGGTCACGCGCGTGTCTTTCAGGCTGAGCGCCAGAAGCATCGTGAGAGGCTTCACGTGTACCAGGCCGGCATCGGTGACCTGCGTCCCGTCCAGCGTCAGGCCTTGCAAGCCTGTGAGGCCTTTCAGGCGCTCGATTCCGGCGTCGCTCACCGGTGTGTGGGCGAGCGAGAGCCATTGCAAACTTTTCAGCCCGTCAAGCTGCGAGAGTCCGGCATCCGTCACTGCCGTGTTGGCGAGCACCAGCGCCCGCAGGCTGTTCATTCCCTTGAGGTGCGCCAATCCTGCGTCGGTCACTTGCGTCTCTGCGAGCGAAAGCGATCCGAGGGCGCGCAGGGACTTCAAGCGAGCAAGTCCGTTGTCGGTCACCTGCGACTTGTCGAGCGAGAGTGCGTTGAGGTGGGGCAGCCGCTCGAGCCAGACCAGCGTGGCGTCTGTCGCGCGCGGATTATCGAGACGGACCTGCACCACCTCGTCGAAATACGTCATCCAGAAGTCGCCGATAAGCGGCCGCAGCCATCCCGGCCCACCCGGAACGGTCCTGACAAGCCCACCCGCGGCCTCGATTTGGCTGATGGCCGACTGCTGCCGCCAGATCGGAATACCAATCACCGCGACACTCCCCGCGCCGAGGAGCAGGAGGACGGCCGCGAACCCCTTGAGCGCCACCGGAACCCGCCGTCTCGCGCGGGGCGGCTTGTCTGCCGTTCGGTCAGGGCCTGGCAAAATCGACATGGGGTCAACCGCATGTGAGGAGCCGTTCGCCAGTTCATTTTATGAACACGGCTCCATTGCAGCCAGCATTACAGGGCCGCCAGAAAGGATGTGGGGAATCGTCACCAAAATTCATCGCGGTGCACCGTACAGCCGATTTGCGTTTTCCAGCACTCGGAGACGCTCGCATACCCGCGGCCGACGAAGGTGCCTGCGAATCCTGGACCGGATCATTGACCCTGGCCCACCAGACGATTCCAATCTGGTTGAGTGGTGATCTGCGCGGATGTCGAAAACGACCATCGCCACGCGTCCGCAATCCGAGGGACATCTTGAGCCTGAACCCGCCGTGGTCGAACGAGGGGGGGGACCAGTGATGAGCCGGCTATCGGTTCCGGTTTTATTGATTGCGATCCTGTGGTCGGCACAGGGTCTTCTGGCTCAGGATCGCCCGGCAACTCCCATCCCCATCCACGAAGTGGTCGAGGGGGCCGTTGGGCGATTTGACCGCTACTGCGATGGGTACGGGAGCCCTGGCGCGCGTGGTGCCGGATACGTTTCCGTCCCGACCTTGAACACCGGCACCGCGAAGACGGATCTCGACGACGTCCTGGATTCGATCGTGGCCTACGATGCGAGCGAGGCGTCCGATACCTACATCGGCCAGATCAACATGCTGTACGCCTCATCGTTCAGTGGCCCGCAAGGAGCGATATGGGGCTACGATGTCGCGAAGGCTGACAAGATTGCAAACGGCGAAATGAAATCCCTGTTCATGAAAAAATGCCCGGACGGCAAGGATATCCCCGT
>JBLMWR010000785.1:0-3776 GCA_050257335.1 Deltaproteobacteria bacterium
AGCCGCTGGGGCACATCGGCCAGGACCTGTGCGGAAAGACGCTGGACATCGTCGGCATGGGACGGATCGGCTATGCCATGGCGAAAAAGTGCCACGGCGGCTGGGACATGCGGGTCTTGTATCACGACCAGCGCCGCAACGAAGCGGCCGAGCGGGATCTCCAGGCTGTGCAGGTCGATTTCGACACGCTCCTGCGCGAATGTGACTTCGTCTCGGTCCACACCGATCTCAACCCGGCGACGAAAGGGATGTTCAACGCGGAGGCGTTCAAAAAGATGAAACGGACGGCGGTCTTCGTCAACAGCGCCCGCGGACCGCTGCACGTACAGACGGACCTGTACCACGCCCTGAAGAACGGCGACATCTTCGCGGCCGGTCTCGACGTCACCGACCCCGAACCCCCCGCGCTCGACGATCCGCTGCTCGCGCTCCCGAATGTGGTGATCGTCCCGCACATCGCCAGCGGCACAGTGTCGAGCCGCAACGGAATGGCCGAGATCTGCGCCGACAACCTGCTGGCCGGCCTGGCAGGCCAGCCGCTGCGCGCCTGGGTCAACCGCCCGGCGTAGAAGCGGCATCTTGCCGCTTCAGCAATCCGGCACACAGGCGGCGCGATCGCGGGCCAGCCCCGGCAAGGCAGACGAGAAGTCATTGCTTCGCGATCGGGGGACAGCTTTCGCCCCAGGAATTCAGGAGTTATCATCAGGCGCCGGAAGCTTCGGTTCTCCAGACCCTTTCGACGGGAAGGCCTTCTATGCGCGTGCCTCTCTCCGCATTCGCCATTCTGCTCTTTCTTCCGTTGGATCATGCTCGGTCGGGGGACGATGCGCCTGCGCAGTCCGTGCCGGGCAAATTGAAGTTTCTGGAAAAGCCCGGCGCCTTTGAGACGCTCGTCAACCCGAACTGTTCGCACTGCATCGATGAAGCGAGACGACGTGAGAAGCAATTGCGCAAGGACGAACGGGTGCTGGCCTGGATCCGCGGAAAGTACGACGGCGGGGCGATCCCGGTGCGGTTCTTTCTCGCGCCCTACCGCGTGATCAGCGACACGTATGGCGTGTTCGTCTACGACCCCGAGGCCGGTTACATGCGCGGGTTCGAGCCATCGCTCGATTTTCGTTTCCACGGCTGGCGAAACGGCATCCTCGTCATGAGGCACAAGGACGGAACGCTCTATTCCGCCCTCTCCGGCAAAGCGTTCGACGGCCCGCGCAAAGGAGACCGCCTGAAGCCGGTCGCCACCCTCCAATCGAATTGGGGCGACTGGCTCGACCGCTACCCCGGCACGGTCGCCTATCACATGTTCGAAAAGTACCAGCCGGTCGAGCTGCCACGCGAGGAGAACGCCGACTCGGTCAGCACGCGGGGAACACCCGACCCTCGTCTGCCTGCCGCGAGCGAGGTGCTCGGCGTGGAGGTCGCTGGAAAGGCGCGCGCCTACCCGCTTTCGGTCCTCGAAAAATCCGAGGGCGTCATTGCCGACACGATTGCTGGTCAGAGGGTCTACGTGTTGTGGTACAAACCGACGCGGACAGCGGCGATCTTCGCGGCGGAAACCGACGACCCGGAAGCGAAGCGGGCCGTCACCTTGACGGCGGATTCGAAATCCTCCTCGGCCCCGTTCACTGACGACGAAACGGGATCGCATTGGGACATCGCCGGGCGGGCGCTGAGCGGCGACCTGAAAGGAAAGACGCTGCGGTGGCTCCCGGGCGTCCAATGTAAGTGGTTCGCCTGGGCGGCGGAGTACCCCGAGACGGAAATTTACCGGAGCAAGTCGCCGGATGCGGCGCCGAAAGGAACGAAGGGAGCGGCGGTTCTGGAAGACCCGGGAGCGAGCCGGACAACTGCGAACGACAAACCCTCGCGGCGTGCCGCGCCGCCGCTCGAAGGCGTGATCGTCGATGCCGACAGTGCCTCGCGGGACAAAGTTGCGGGGTGGGCGCAGTCCGGGAACAAGGCCGTCGTCGTTGTACTCGACGAACGGACGTCGGCCGAAGCGTATCAGGCGGTCGCAAAGACAGTGAGCGCGGCAAAACTCGACCTTTACTACTGGATCGAAATCGCCCGCAACAAGGCCCTGGCCGATGCACACCCGCGGTGGATGGCATCGCTGGGGATGCACGACGACTGGCAGAAGCGATATCCCAAAACGCCGCTGCCGCTCAAAGATAAAGAAGTCGCCAAAGCCTATCCCTGGGTGCCGATCGGCTACCGCGAGGCATTCGACGCCCATCTGGTGCGCGTCAAAGCACTCCGGGACCGGGCGGCGGAACCGTATCGCGGGCTGCTGCTCAACGATCTGCAAGGCGGGCCTGCCGCGTGCGGCTGCGGCAACTTGCAGTGTCGGTGGGCGCTCGACTACGGTGTCCGGGCGACGGCCACGAAACTCGACGGACACGACGTCGCTTTGCGGTTTTTGACCGCGGTTCGACAGCTTGTCCCGGGCAAAGAGGTCATCCCCGTCTGGATGACGGAGTGCGAGCACGACGACCTTGCCCCTAACCATCGCAACGGCGCAACCGGTACGGGCCTGTGCGGCAGCGTCCCGTGCGCGATCGGGACATGCCCGAAGGTCTTCGCCCAGCAATGGGCCCCGCTCGTGGCCGACGGAAGCTCACCCATCGGTTTGCTCGTGTTGCAGAAAGAACTGGAACGCACCGGCCCGCGCTACGCCGGCGTCTCGTGGATCCCGAAAGCAGTCGAATACATCGATACCGTTCCGGCCCGAGAGGCGAAGAAGGCGCTCCCGCACGAACGGCTATGGCTGGTCGTGCAGGGGGAAGGGGTCTCTGCTGAGGACGGGTCCGCGGCCCGCGCCGCCGCTGTGCGAACGAACCCCGCCGCCGTCCTCATCGCGCTCACGCGCATCGATCAGTCATACGAGCCGCGGGTGATTTCCGTGAAGTAAGGAGCGGCGTTCTCCGGCAAATCCAATCTGCCGAGTTTGGTGCATTGCCGAATGCAGCGAAGAATGGCGCATGCGGTCCCACCCGGCGGGCGGGAGCTGCTTCGGTCGGCGTGCGCGGCCCGGTTGCGGGTTTGGAAGCGGTTTTTCGGAGACGGGCAGATTGGAAACATGCCCCACGCTGGTGCGATTCTCCGGAAAATCGGGTAACGTTGATGGTGCGAAGCGACAAACAACTGAAAAGCAGCGATTGGAACACGTTGCTTGCAGACGGCGGACCGGCTGGCGACGCGACGCCGAACCCCAATTTGCAGTTTTCGTTTTACAATCGTCAATTTGAAATTCTCGACCCGGCAGCAGCGCGCCTCTGATACGCACTTGACCGAGTGAGCGACGAATGTCGTTTGGACGCAAAACCGCATGCAGCGCGACCCCCCCTGCCCCCCCTTGCTATGGGGGGAAGAAGTCGGTTTGCCTCTTGAACCCGTTACCCCATTTGACTCCTTCGACCTTTTCCTTCCCAAATGACCGCACCTGCCGATGATGTTGCCGCTGTTCAGCAATGTGAAAAAGCATACAACAGGCTCCGCGATGAGCTGTCCAAAGTGATCGTCGGACAGAACGCAGTCATCGAACAGGTGCTCGTGGCGATTCTCGCCCGCGGGCATGCCCTGCTGGAAGGAGTGCCGGGGCTGGCCAAGACGCTCCTCGTCAGCACCCTCGCCCGCGCTCTTCACCTGTCGTTCAAGCGCGTGCAGTTCACGCCCGACCTCATGCCCAGCGACGTGACGGGGACCGACATCATCCAGGAAAACGTGCAGACGGGGGCGAGGGAATACAAATTCCTCGCCGGCCCCCTCTTCGCCAA
>JBLMWR010000786.1:0-2700 GCA_050257335.1 Deltaproteobacteria bacterium
TCGGGGGATGCACGAACACCTACGAATGCGAAGCGGCCTGCCCGGCGGGGATCTCGGTCTCGAACATCGCCCGCCTCAACCACGAATACCTGCGGGCCGCGGTGACGGCCCCGGAGTGATCATCCCCCTTTTTCAACAGGCTGCTATCCCCTCCACGGCACGATCGGCGGCACGGTTGCGGCGAGACTTTCGCGAAAACAAATACCCCCTTGACGGGCTCCGGATTGACGAACGTCACATACCGTCGTGTCCCCACATCCCCCTCTCCCCCTGGGAGAGGGCCGGGGTGAGGGCGTGCTTCAACCTCGGCGTCCACCCGCGCTGGAGTCCCGGCTTCAGCCGCCTCGTTCGTAGTCCCGGCTTCAGCCGGCGCATTTCCCCCGCCTCGTAGTAGCGGCATCTTGCCGCTTCCATCCTCTCCCCCCCCTTAGCAAGGGGGGGGCCAGGGGGGGGCGGGTTAACTGGTTTCGACGGCACCGTTACCACCCTGCCATGACCGTCATTTCCCCCCTTCACATACGTCACCAGCCCGATCGGCCGCCCCAGAAACTGATGCACGACCACCTCCTGCGCGTCGCCAAAATCCTCCTTCTCCCACACCGCCCGATGGCACTCGTACAGATTACCCGACACCGGCCCCTGCGGCCACTGGTCCCCGAACGGCACCGACAGCATCGCCAGCCGCGACTTGGCCCGAATCATCGACAACAGCTTCCGCCCGTCCTCCTTGTGCAAGTGCTCCAGCATGTCGCCGGCAAAAATGAAATCATAATCGGGCAAGAGCGGCAGGACGTGCAGCGCATTGCCGTTGTGGATGTGGGAATAGACCCGATGATGCCCGGTCAGGTACGGAGCGTGCGCTTCGATCCCGTCGATCTTCGCCTGCCATTCGCTCGGCGCGCTCCGCCCCCAGAACGCGTCCAGGTATTCGCGGAAGAGAAACCCCCACTTCCCGAACCCCAGCCCCACGTCCAGCACCGACCGCGGCCGGGATTCCAGCACCTTCTCCAGTACCGGTGAAATAAATCCTTGATAGCTGCTCGGCATGGGGATGACCGTTGGCGAAAACGCGACGCGATTGCGAAATTGCGGTCGGCGCTACGTTATTGATCTTATCCTCTCGCGAGGTGCCGTATCATCCATCCGATCGCAAAAAGTACACCGATGAAGGCAATCGCGGGCAAAAACAGTCGAGTGACCGCGCCCAAAAGAGCCACAAACGGCACTGATTGGACGAGCTCATGTTGTGCTGCGAGCCGGGCCAATTCTTCGCGATCGAACTCGATCGATTGACCGGCACAAAGCTGCTCTCCAATTGCTTCGAGTTCGTGGCGATACTTGTCGTGCTGTTCGGGGTTCTCAAAGCGCCCAGTCGACAGGTAAACGCTCTTTACGAGGGCGTCGTTGTCGTCGCGCGGGTCAAACCCACATTGCGAACACTGATGCCACGGACGCCGCTTCCGCGAACCGCAGCGCAAGCAGATCGCCTCGGTCATTGCAATCCATCCTTCGCTGGCATGCCAAGAGGCGGTGCCACGAGTCGTACAAGTCCGTCGCCGATCGTATAGCCTCCGTACCCTGCTGCAGCAGCCGATCCCAGGACGCCAAGTCGGATCAGATTCTCGATTTGCATCGCCTCGAGCTGCGCGAACGGTCCCCAGTTCTGTGCGAAACCGAGCCACCGATTAAGTGGCAATGTCGCATGGAAAACGCCACGCATTGGTGGAAGCTCCATCAAGTTAAACCCGGCGTTCCGGATCCCTTGCGGAATCCAAGTCATCTTTTGCGGAATCAGCCAATGGTGCAGATCCCACCCTCCGGAAGGACCGCGAATCTTCCAGTATTCGTCGCTGATTATACGAAACTTCCGCGGATCGTAGAAGAATCTGGTCGTCGCTTGCATCATCGATTGCACGGCCGCCGCCGAGATAAGATGGAGCGCCCCTGCTGCGTACGCCGCGTAGACTCCGACATGCGCGCTGATGTTCGCGGTCCCGTAGGCTCCGCCGTTCTCCGCGATCGTCGTGTTCACGTAATTGTTGAGCGGCCCGATCTGGTGAAATGTTGCGGCATTCAAGATCATGGCTTCGCCATGCATGTAGCCGGTCAGCGCGCCGCCGATGGTCGCCAGGGGGTTATTTGCCATGATTTGCAGATCGTTCAGCAGGCCCGGCGTGGCCTGAAGCGGGGGAGTGACGGCGGGCGGCCCCATCATTCCGGACAGCCGCTGCAGGTCGGCCGCAGTGGCGTACGGCGTGCCGAAATTCCCTTGCCCTAGTCCTCCCGTCGGCGGGCCTCCCAGAACGATGATGCCCGACCCGACTGCGCCCAGAACTGGGTCGTTCCAGAGCGGGTCCAGCATCCCAGTCTGCGGTCCCGGGGGGAGCAGTCCGGAAAGCACGTTCTGCAGTTGCCCGGTTGACGCGTTGATGCTGACCATGCCCGTCGGGTCAATAAATCCTGTCGGTGCGTTGGCAACGTACCGTGTCAGGTTGATGTCGCCGGCGGCGAAGCCCGTCGGGTCCTGGCTGATGAACCGGCCGGTGTGCGGGTCGTACCAGCGGGCGTGGTACCAGTAGAGACCGGCGTCGCTGTCCCACACCTGGCCGGTGAACGCCGACTGCGGCTGCCAGGCGGCGTTGGTCTGGGAGACGATGTTCCCGAAACTGTCGTACGTGAGGTGATCAACCACCGTCGTCG
>JBLMWR010000787.1:0-7231 GCA_050257335.1 Deltaproteobacteria bacterium
CTCCCGGAAAGACCGGCTCAATGCTCGCGCCGGTCCCTCCCGGAGACTCGCCGCCGGCCCCCATCGTTCCCGGAGCGTCGTAGCTGTGCGACAGCCCCAGGGCGTGACCGATTTCGTGGAAGGCGACGCCGAACCAGCTCCCCCCGTAGGGGCTCGAGCCGTAATCGACGTTCGCGTTCATGATCACCTCGCCGGGGCCCCCCACGCCCCCCGCGGCGTTGGGATCCAGCTCGGGCTTGAGCGCACGAATATCGCCGGTGGCGATGATCATGCCGGTCGAGGCCGTTTCCACGAACTTGATCCCCAGGTAGCGGCCGTACATGTCGAGGATCTGCCGCGCGTCGTTCTTCTGGTTCTCGGTGATGGCATTGTGGACCGGAGCCCCGAGGACAGTGCCGTAGATGTCCTGGAAGTTGTAATATCTGACGGGAATGCTGCCGGGGACCGTCGGACCGACCCCTGTGCCGGCGTCGTTGCTCTCTCCATCGATCCCCTGCTGCGTCAGGTCGCGATTGCCCGGGGTGTCGTTACCGCCGGGGAGCAGTGGATAGGCCAGGTTGCCCAGCGGCGTGATCGAGCTGGTGATCGTGAAGCCCGCCGCCCCCAGCGTTCCCAGGTTCGTCGAAGTGGCGAAACTGGTCGTGTCGGGCGCCTGGCTGAGGGCGCCCGTCGTGTTGATCGTCAATTTGTACGAACCGGTCCCTGTTCCGCTCACGGTCCCCGAACCGGTCGCCGCATCGTACGCGTTGTTCCCCTCGGCCGACACGCCGACGTAATAGGTCGCGCCTGCCGTCAGGCCCCCGACGGTCAGCGCGTTGTCGGCGGTGGCGCCCGAGATTTGCACGCCGCTGGTGTCGAACAGCCGCAGCCGCACTCCCGAAGTGAACGCGGCGGCGATGTCGAGGGCGTTGATCGTCACGCTCGTTCCCGTCCCGAGCTGGAACTTGTAGAGATCGACGTCGCTCGAATCGTTGCTCACCCCCCCCTTGTTGCCGATGAATCCCGTTGTTGTGAAGCTCGGCGAGACGTTGTCGGGATTTTTGAACAGGGTCCCGACGTTCGTCGCGCCGGCAATGGTCCCGTCGCTGGGGTTCGGCGCGCCGATCTGCAGGTGGAACGTCCCCGCCGGCAGGTCCGACGCGAACGTCAGCACGGCGTTGTTCGCGACGGCGTTGTACTTGACCGACGCCGGCAGCAGGATCGAGCCGTCGGTGATGTTGATGACCTGGTAGAACGCCGGATTCTGCGCCGCGGCCGGATCGAGCGGGTCCTGATTGAAATAGACCACGACGGTATTCTTGACCTGCGTCAGGGAGTTGACTCCCAGCGTCAGGAACCCGGCGTTGGCCGTTCCCAGCGAGACTGCGGGACGGAACGCATGCCCGGGATCCCCCTCGCCGGTCAAAACCACGCTCGTCCCGCTGCTGGTGGCCGTGACGAGCCCCGTCAGCGACGCGTCGTTGTTGATCGCCGTCACGATCTTGTAGACCAGCGCGTCGGCCGAGTCGCCGGGGGCGTACTGAATGGCGACGTTGCCCAAAGTATTGACGCTGCCCGTGGTGGTAAACTCGAACGTGACCGCGTTCCCCCCCGCGGTGACGGCGAACGTGTCGTGGTCGGTGATCTGCGCCGGATTCACAACATTCAAAAGCGTGCTGCTGACGCCGATGACCGACAGGTCGCCGGGGTTCGCCGCCGCCACGGTCGCCACCGGGCTGAACGCCGAACCGGTCAGAATCACGCTGCTTCCGCTCTGCGTCGCGGTGACTGCCCCGAAGAGCTGCGAGCCGTTGAGCGCGGCCTGGGCGTTGATCGCCGTTACAATGTCGGCGGCGATCGTGCTGGCCGAATCGGCGCCGTTGTAGGCGATGCCGACGTTGGTCCCCAGCGGAATCACCGGGCCCGCCACGTCCTGGAACTGGAACGTGACCGGCGCGCCGCCGGCGGTCACAGTGAACGTTTCGCCGTTGGTGATCTGGTTGACGTTGTTGACGACGGTCAGCGCGGCGGCGTTCGCCGCCGTTCCTTTGGCGACGAAGGGACTGAAGGCCTGCCCCGCCAGCGTCACCACCCCGCCGCTGGACGTCGCCGTCAGCGACGACGACAACGACGAGAGGTTGATTGCCGTCGCGATTTTGCCGGCGATCACGGCGGCCGAGTCGGGAGTGGCCGAAGTGCTCCCATTGAACGAGATGGCCACGTTGCCCGCCCCCAGGGGGACCTGGCTGGCCAGCGCGGCGTCGCGGAACTGGAACGTGACCGGGGTGGCGCCGCCGTCCGTGATTGTGAACGTGTCGCCGTCTGTGATCCGGCTGGCGGCATTCGCCTGATTGCCGACTGTCATCACCGCGTTGAGCCCGCCGACGTTGAGGATCGCCGAGCGCACGACCGGCTGGGGAACGACCGAGACGACTTGCCCGCCGAAATCGACCTTGAAGTCGACCAGTTGCGTGTTGCCGCTGTTGAAGGCGTTGTTGTTGGTGTCCTTGAGGGCGCCTGTGATCTGGATCTGGTACAGGTCGTCGGGGAGCGACGTGGCGAATCGCATCACGACCTGGTTCGGATGCGAGGAGTCGACCTGCAGGTAGGGAGTGACGATCTGCACGTCGCTGGCGTCGCCGAACGCCCCGTCGCCGCCGGCGCGGGTCACCTTGATGCTGCTGCTGGTGACGGTCGACTGATCGATGGCTGCCCCCAGGCTGAAAGTAAACGTCAGTTGGGTGGGGGCCGTGTTTTCGACCGTCGCGCTGGCCGGGTTCGAGGTGAGGGTGATCGTCCCCCCGGTATTGGGGGCGAGCTGCACCAGTTGCGGGCCCGAGAGCATCATCCGCGCTTCGCAGACTTCGGCGGCCGTCGAGAACGTATGCCAGCTTTGCGCCAGCAGATGGCGGCTGCGGGAAAGGGCCCGGCGCCGCACGCTTCGCCGCATGGTCCGGCCGCCGTACAGAATCTTCCTGGCAAAGTCGCGAAACGGATTCAGATACATCGAGAGCGCTCCTTAAACCCGGGGTGCCGACTGGCTCCCCGCCGCCTGCTGCTGATCACGGGATTGCGAGAGAGAAGACAGGATGAAGCCGACAGTTGGCTCAGCCCGCACAGCCCACACACGAAAAACCAAGTGTCAACTCCATCCGCTCACAAAAGATGATGAAACCCGGCGTGCAAAATGGCAATGCTCAAGAGATCAGACACCGGGCCCTTCAGGAAATTGCACGGCCTTCCGAAGATTCCCGGACATCCGGAGGCACCGCGAGTTCGGACGATAACCTGCCATTATGAAGGCCGCGCCCGACCGCTAGCAAGGGAATTTGTCCCATCTTGCCCATTTTTGTTATTCTTCCAATTGGTCCCTGAGAAACGGAGCAGCCGCCGACCCGCGGGGCAGGTTTCTCGCCTGCCCGCCACTTTTTTAACACGTTGGAAAAAGGGGACTTGCTCCGAGCAACGCGCAAGGATCCGGGCAGAATTCGAGGCACGACGAGGCGCCTGTCTCGTTTTCAACCGTGCCAAGGCGCGAAAAAACGGGCAATTATTTACCGCTTCATGTAATGGACAAGGGTGAATCTTTGAAAAATTTGCAATTTCCTGATTCCATTGGAGGCACCGGCCCTGTCAAAAGTTCCGCAAAGTCGGGCGGGACAGGAAAATGTGAAGAGAATTCGACGGCAGGAATTCTCCCCAGGATGCATAACGCCAATTCCAGGGACGCCAACGCTTTTCCGTCTCGCTCTGAGAGCGGGAGAGAATCGGCGTTATCCAGCCATTCCCCCCTCGTCCCAGGCTCCGCTCGACGCTGGCGTACTCGGCAAACCATTTCACCCGCCCCCCTTGCCAGTGCTTTGTCAAAGATAAAAGTCAGGTTGTAGCCACGCTCGCCAGAGCGTGGGAAAGCATCGAATACAGACTCATCCCCCACGCTCTGGCGAGCCTGGCTACCCGAAAATCAAGGTTTGACAAAGCACCATGTGTGAGGAAATGCCGGTTGTAGCGGCTGTAGCCCCGGACGATCCGGCACAAGCCGTCAAACGGGGACAACCGGCACAAAACGTGTCAGGGGCTGCGTTCACAAAATCCGAAAAGTGATACGGGGCACGAAGCCCGATGCCGCATTGCGGCGCTCCACGGTCTACCTGCACATTCTCACGGGAGCCTTCCCATGTTCCATCCAACGCTGAAACATTTCGCGGTCCTGGTCGTCGCCTGCGTGAGCTGCTGCTTCGCGCGGGTTCCGCGCGCCGCCGCCGGGGAACCGATCATGGTGAGCACGGGCGACGTCTGCGACGCCGAGTGCGAAGAGACGCGCCCCTGCTGCACCGAGCGCCTGTGCCGCAAGCTGAAACTGCACTGCATTTACTTCCGGCAGTCGTGCTGCCGCCGGTATGTCGCGCTTCCCTACACAGAACCGTGCTCGAGCATGTATTATTGCCCGGGGATGAACGGCTACGAGGCGTCGTGCCCGACGGGCGCGATGTCGTTCGGCTACCCGGGGAGCTACGGCTACGGGAACGCGGGTTACACGCCGCAGCCCTATGCGGCGCACCCGGCGCTGGCCCCTCCGGGATCCGTCTTCATCCGTTGATCGTGGAACCCCCTGGGAGAATCAAGATGGCTGACGAACATCGCAGTGAAACCGCTCCTGTCGCCGCCCCCGCCCCCGCGGCGCGGGCGCCCGCCGCAGAAATGCAGCAGCCGGTCGAACCGGCGACGCTGGAGCCGATCTACACGAACTTCGTTCGTGTCACCGGATCGCCCGAGGAGCTGATTCTGGATTTCGGGCTGAACACGGACGCCACCGGCGCCGCGCATATTCCCATCAAGATTTCCGAGCGGCTGGTGATGAATTATTACACCGCCAAGCGGCTGTGGATGGCGCTGGGAGCCTCGCTGAAGCGCCAGGAATCGATCTTCGGCGTGCTCGAAACCGACGTGGCCAAGCGGATCGCCACTCATCAGTCCTCGCCGACCGCACCCCGGCAGGGGTGAGGGGGGGCGACGATGGAGGATCGAGGATGGAGGATGGAAGGCGAATTGACCGAGCCGCGCCCGAATGGCCGCGCGACCTCTCCCCCCCTTCGCAAGGGGGGGCCAGGGGGGGTCGGGTGAAATGGTTTACCGGGCACTCAATTGCAAATTGCAAAATGAGAATTGTAAATTGCAAATTGACGATGCGCGTCGATGAATGACAACGAGGTCAACGGACCCCTCCGCGCGTCTCCGCGAAATCCGCCGTTCTCCCCCGTATATGCTCGCGAGCCTGCAGACTTTCGTCGAGGACCACCTGCGAAGCCCGCTGGCGCGCTGGCGGGAGCTGGCGGACGAGATCGTCGCCCGCTCCAACGACCAGCGCGGGATGAGCGACGCCGAGCTGAAGAAGCTCGGACTCGACCTGCGCTGGCGGGCCAAGTCGGGCGCCGACCTCAGCCGGCTGATGCCCGAGGCCTTCGCACTCGCGCGCGAGGCGGCACGGCGAACGCTGGGAATGGCGCATTATCCCGTGCAGATCATGGGGGCCATTGCCATTTTCGAAGGGGGCCTGGCCGAGATGCAGACCGGCGAGGGCAAAACCCTGACGGCCCTCATGCCGACCTACCTGCGGGCCCTGTCCGGCCGCGGCAGCCACGTCGTCACCGTCAACGACTACCTCGCGCAGCGCGACGCCGACTGGATGCGCCCGGCTTACGAGCTGGGGGGGGTGTCGGTGGGCTGCATTCAGACCCCGCAATCGACCGACGAGCGGCGGGTGCAGTACGCCCGCGACGTCACTTACGGGACGGCAAAGGAGCTGGGGTTCGATTTTCTGCGCGACCGCCTGCGTCTCGACTCGGCCAAATCGGGAACGCCGGACGAGTCGCCCGTTCAGCGCGGCCATTATTTCGCCCTCGTTGACGAGGCCGACAGCGTTCTGATCGACGACGCCCGAACCCCGCTGATCATCTCGATGACCGAGCCCAATCGCCCGGCGATGGTCGAGCTGTACCGCTGGGCCGCGGAATTCTCGCAGACGCTGACGCTCCCCAACGAGTTCGAGTACGACCCGCACAAGCGGACGGCGGTGCTGACGGAAGCGGGCTGCCGACGCATCCTGCTGGCCCGCAAGCCCGGAGTCGTGGCGGGCATTGAAACCGAGCAGGTCTACCGGCAGGTCGAGCGCGCGCTGACCGCGCTTTTGGCGTTCGTCCTCGACCGCGACTATGTGATTCACGACGGAGAAATCATCATCGTCGATGAGTCCACCGGACGCATGATGGAAGGCCGGAAATGGCAGCAGGGCCTGCACCAGGCGATCGAGGCCAAGGAAAAAATCGAGATCACCCCCCGCACCCTGGCCGCCGCGCAGGTGACCGTCCAGCGGTTCTTCCGGCAATACGCCCACGTGGGGGGCATGACGGGAACGGCGCTTTCCGTGCGGGGCGAAATGCGGCACACGTACCGGATGAGCGTGACGGCCATCCCCACGCACCGCCCCAATATCCGCGCCGCGCTCGCTCCCCGCGTGTTCGCCACCTGGAACGCCAAGGGGACCGCGATCGCCGATGAAATCGAGACCATGCTCGAACAGGGCCGATCGGTCCTCGTGGGGACCCCCTCGATCGAGGCCTCGGAGCGGCTCAGCCGCCTGCTCACCGGGCGGGCCTTGCCGCACGTGGTCCTCAACGCCCGCTTTTTGAAGGAGGAGGCGGGCATCGTCTCGCAGGCGGGGCGCAAAGGGCAGATTACGATCGCCACGAACATGGCGGGGCGCGGAACCGACATCATCCTCGATGACGACGTGCGGCAGAACGGGGGCCTGCACGTGATCGCCACCGAGATCCACACTTCGGCCCGCATCGACCGGCAACTCGTCGGCCGCAGCGCCCGCCAGGGAGATCCCGGCTCGTATCGCTTCTTCGTCTCGCTCGAGGATGAGCTGCTGCGGTGCCTGACGCCCGAGCAACTGGCGCGCCTCCGGGCCCGGGCCGCCGCCGTCGGCCGCCCGGAATTGCCGGCCGAATTCCTCAAGGTCTTCTACCGCGCCCAGCGGATGCTCGAGCGGCTGCACGGCCGGAATCGCAAAATGATGCTCAAGTACGAAGACCAGCGCTTCAAGAGCCACCGCCAGATGGGCCTCGATCCGTTCCTCGAGCTGATCGACGATGCGTCGTAACGCGCCTTCCGCCCTTCTGCCGAAGACGCCTTCCTCCCGTTCACGGCGGGATTGAGGGGGGGAGGTGGTGGATAGAGGATAGAAGAT
>JBLMWR010000788.1:0-4045 GCA_050257335.1 Deltaproteobacteria bacterium
CCTCCAGTTGCCCGTGGGCCACGATCAGCCGCTCAGACTTTCGCAGCGTCGAGTTCGAAGTCTGCTCGCCGGCCTGAATAACGGCCCTGGCGCGGTTATAATGGCGAACGGCGCGCAATGACGGGGCCTCGCGCGCCGTTCCCGCCAGTCGGCGTTCGGCGTAATCGAAGCGGGCTTCGACCGCCAGCTTGAGGGCCTTGTCCGGACCGGGCTCGGGGAACAGTTTCCCGTTCACGCTCAATTCGACCGCGACGTTTCGGATTCGCGCGTCGGCGGCCTCTTCCCGCAATTCGATCCGCTCCGCCGCCGTGAGCCGTGCGGCGGGAATGACCGCCAGGCAGACCAGAAGTCCGGGCCTCAACGTCCGCAGCATTCTTGCACTCCGGTATCGAGTCGCATCTTCGCCGCTCCCGGCGGCACCCGGGACTCACGGGATGCGATTTGTACAAAAGTACGCCGGGGAGGAAAAGACGAAGAAGAGCTGAGGACGGCTTGGCCCGGCCTCCGGCCGGAACCAAAACGAATTCAACCGCGGATAACGCGGATACGCGCGGATAAATACGGACGAGGTGAACTGGCCCATCCGCGCGTATCCGCGTCATCCGCGGTTCTTCCTCGTCTTCGACTTTGCCCAAATTGACTCCCGGCGCGCCGGGATTCGCGTTCATTGCCGTTCATTCGCGGTTCGTCAATTGGGCGCCCCCTGCTGGCCATTGGCCTTTTTCGGCTTGTTCCCGTTCTCCCCGGCGCAGAGAGCTTCCAGCTCGGCGAATTTCTGCTGCAGCTTGTCGTCCCTGATCTTCGGGTACAGGAGCCGCGTCATTTTGAGCAATTTACCGGCTTCGGTCTTGTCTTCCAGCAGAACGAGCGTGCGGCAGACCTCGTAGCGCATCGCAAACCATTCCGGCGTCGCGGACTTGTGCATGGCTTCCAGCTTATGCCACGCCGCGAGGGCCTTCTTGAGGCACTCCTTGCCGGCGCACTTCATGAGCAGCTCGGCGTAGGCGGTCAAAAGCGCCTTGTCGTGCGGTGCGCGCTCCAACAGCCGGGCGTAGATTTCGATTCCGCGCTCGGGCTGACGTGTGGCGATGTATGCCCGCGCCAGGCATTCGTCGAGCCGCCGCTGCTCGGCGGCAGACAGCGCGGCGCGCTGTTCGCTGAGCTTGAGCGCGGCTTCCAACTGCAATTCGCCGAGATCGTGGAACGGATCCTGGCGATCGTCCGCCTGCAGCGGCGCGAGCCCATCGAGAATCCGCAGGAGTTCGGGGGGACTGGTCGTCGAGAGTGTCTGGAGCATCTCGCGGGCCTCCTGAAACTTCCCCTGTCCGGCGAGCGACACGACCTGAAGCTGTCGAACCAGGGCCCGCAGTTCCAAACGGGGCGACGCAGTCCCGGGGGGAAGCGTGTCGGATTGAGCTGCGCCGGGCGACTCGATCATTCCCGCCGCCCGGACCAGCAGCCGGTCGGCGGCCTCGAACTGCGGAGGGCTGGCGCGCAGCAGAATCCGCGCGAGCCGGATGGGGACTTCCGCCTCCGCGGCGCCATTGCGTTCGGCAAGCGCGGGAAGCCATTGATCGAGCGTCTGGATGGCCTCCTCTTCCCACTGGTCGAGCGGCTCGTGAAGCTCGCGCAGCCGGTCGAGGATCTTCTCGTAAGTGCGCGCGACGGCGACGCGTGCTGCCGGCGCGTGCTTGCTAGCCGGCGGGATCGATTTATACAATTCGAGCGCCGCCGAGAGTTTGCCGCGGCGGTCTCGGAGCTTCGCCAGCATCCAGGTCGCCTCGGAAACCGTCGGGCTTTTCCCGTACCGGGCGCGGTGCTCCTCCAGGACGCGCGTGTATTCCTCGCGCCGGCCCGGCGTCGGTTTTTCGTCGTACGCCTTTCCGAGCGCGTACGCTGCCAGCAGGTGCGCATCGGGAGCTTTCGGGTTTTCCGGAAACTGTTCCGCGAGCTCGAGGAGATCGGCGGCCGCGTGGGCCCAGCTCTTCGCGTTGATTTCGATCGACGCGCGGGTGAATCCGAAATGAAAGGCCTGTTCGGGGCGGCCGTCGCGGTGAGCCCGGGCGGCCGCCTGGCCGTACAGCTCAATCGCCTCCTCCGACCGCCCGGCGTTGAAGGCCGCCTGCGCCATGCCCGCCAGAGCCGCCAGTTCGGCGCCATACTCGCCGATGTCGCGCACCTGCCGAAGCAGCAGGTCGCCGCGGTAACTCCAGTAGCCGCCCACGTCGCGCCGCAGCCGCGCCGCCCGCTCCTCGAGCGCCTCCGCCAGCTTCTGCGGAAGCGGCGCGCCGACCGCCGGTTTCTCCCCCTGCCACTGCGCGAGTGGCAACTGGATCTGGAGCAGCGCCAGTTCGCCGGGGAGGGGGGTGCGGCTCGCTTCGGCGTCATCCAGCAGCGCCGCCGCCTCCCGGAACTTCTTCTGCATCATGAGCGTGCGGACGCGTTCGGCGAGCAGCCGGTCGGCGAACTCCGGAGGGGGAGACTGTCTGTCGAGCAGGTCCAGCTCCTTCAGCGTCCGCGCCGGGTCGCCCAGCAAGCGGCTGCATTCGACGGCGGCCACGCGGCTCATCCATACCAGGTCGGGATCGTCCCCCGCCCCGGGAACCGAACGGAGCACTTTCTGGGCGTCGAGCAGCACCGCGGCGCGGTCGGGGGAGTCGGCTGGATGCAGATGCGCCAGATCAATCATCGCGCTGCCCAGCCGATACCGCACGTGGGCCGCCAGCGCCCGCAGCTCGAAGCCGTGCAACTCCCCCTCTGCCGCGCCGCGCGCGGCAGGCGACTTGCGCAGGCCGTCGGCGACGGCTCCTTCCACCGTGCGCAAGCCATCGATCGCCTCGTTCAGCGCCTGCACGGCCCGCTGCTTCGCCGCCGCGTCGAACGGCTGCAGCTCCGCCTGCCAGCGGCAAGCGTGGCCGATCGTCGCCGGCAGGATCGCAGCCTGGGCATCGAGCAGCAGCCGGCGGGGGTTCTTCGGCTCCTGCTTCAGGAACTCCGCGAGCGCCGCGCGGGCGCGGTTCCACAGTTCCGTCTGCTCGGGCTCGACGGCGACCGTGGCATGTTCGGCCAGGGCCCGCGAAAGCTCGAGCGTCAATTCGGTCCGCTCGGCCAGAGACAGTCCTTTGCGCGACAGCCGTTCGAGGCAGTAGCTCTCGGCCAGCCGGTACAAGCCGCGCCGCCGCAATTCCCGAAAATACCTGGCTGTTCCGCCGGATAACGGGGCCTCGGCGGCAGGGCCGGCCCGGGGGAGGGAGAACCCGAGAGCCAGAACCAGGAGCATGGCCGCCGCCCCCGGCCGGATCGTCCGTGGCTTACCGTCTGCCGATCTGATCAAAGGAATGGTCACTATCCGTCGGTGAAATCCGCGCGGAACAGAGGGTTTTTCCGCTACTTAACGATATGCGAAGACCCGCTTCCGCAGCAACAGCAGGTTGGTTCGGGCCGGGTGCGCCTGTCGCACCGCCTTCCGGCGGCGTCGGCACGCAACCGCCTGAAGGCGGTCCTACGAACGTCTCGCGGGGCGAGACGACTCCAATAGCCGGGCGAGCACATCTTTGACTTTCAGCGCCGATTTGAAGGGCACCACGTTCGGGAGCGTTTCGGGCAGTTGCTCGCGTACTGAATCGGCGACGGCCAGCAGAATTGAATGCCGGCCGAAGGCGCGCAGCGTCGCCTGCTTGGCTTCCAGGTATTCGGGGGTCCAGAACCCGATAATTTCCATCAGCACGACGCGGCCGGCTTCGTGGCGGAAGGCGAAATCGGGGACGAATACCTTCTGTCCGCTGTGCAGAACCTCGCCTTCGCGGACGAGCGTCCATCCGTCGCGCGGCTCCGTTCCCCACCGCAGAGCGAAGTCCTCTTCGATTCGCGAATCGAACTCCGCCGGCGCCGGCAGATGACTCGTCAGCCCGTCTCCCGATGAGAGATCCAGCCCCAGCCTCCGGCTTCCAAATCGCGACTGCACGACCGCGTGCATGCGCCAACCCCGGCAGGCCAACAGCGCGGGCAGAAACCGGGCCAGTGCGGCGCCGTAGCGGCGCGTCGC
>JBLMWR010000789.1:0-2551 GCA_050257335.1 Deltaproteobacteria bacterium
CGATTGCAAACGCGCACGCCCTCTATGTCGCCCCTGCGGGGCTGCGTGAGACCAGCCCACGGTCCAGTGGCTGACGCCACTGGCTAAAATATGCCGCCGCTCCGCGGCTACGCGCATCGAATGATTGACCCTGGAACGAATTCGAGACCACTTCGTCCGGCCCGATGGATCGCAGAACAGCGTCCGATCAGCACGCCAATTTCAGCCTCCCTCTATCGTGTCTCCTCGCGAGGTGCGCCATCCCGTTCGCCGGGCACTGCCTCGGCCAGGGCCCGCTTCGCGATCCGGGTGATGTAAAGAGTGACGGCCAGCGTCGCCGCCAATCCGGCGTAGAACAAAACCTGCTGGGCGGGGGATTTTTCGACCTTGCCCGCGACGACGTCGGCCAGGGCTCCCACCGTTGACCCGATGTAAACATACAGAATCGTGCCGGGGAGCATGCCGAGCCATGACGCCAGAGCGTAATCGCGAAACGACACCCGCGTCAGGCCGAAGGCATAGTTGAGCAGATTGAACGGGAAGACGGGAGACAGCCGCGCGAGAAGCACGATCTTGAAACCCTGTTCCGCGACGGCGGCGTCGATCGCGCGAAAGCGGGGATGTGCGGCGACCTTCCTTTCGATCCACGCGCGGGCGACCGACCGGCCCACGAGAAAGGCCGCCGAAGCCCCCAGGGTGCTTCCCACGGAAACGCAAACCGTCACGGCGGCCAGCCCCCGGAACGTCCCGCCGAACGCGAAGCCGCCGAAGAGCGTCAGCGGAGAACCGGGGAGAAAAAACAGGCATGCCGGGATGAACGCGAGGCCCACAGCCACCGGTCCCCAGCTTCCGAGGCCCCGCACGGCTTCCAGAAACCCGGTCAGGCGGGTGTTGAATGTCATGCGCCAGGCGGGGACTGTCAGAATGGCGGTGCTGGCCGCGAGTGCGGCGAGCAATCCGACGGCCAACGCGGCACGGATCCAGAGACGAGGCTGCATTCAATCCATTCTGGGCATTGTTTGATGGTCCGCCGCGATCCGGACTTCCACGGCGGGGGGACGGGGCGGCAGCCCGCGGTGGCCGTGCGAGTGCGAAAGCGCGTCGATCAGCGCGGCGATGCCGGTAATCAGCGCGATCGCCAGCAGGATTGCCGCGATCACGAGCACCAGCTTCCAGAAGCTGTAGGGCCGGGTGCCGACGACTTCTCCCGTGCGGGCGTTGACGGCAATGCGGTAGAGCTTGTCGCGGTAGCGGTAGGGGGCCAGCCAGACGGGCTGCAGAATGTGTTTGAAGGTGATCGCCGCGTGCTGCGTGTTGACTGTCGCGAGTTGCTGGTGGTCGCCGCCGATGTCGCGGCAGCAGAGCGTGCGGATTTCGCCGTCCATGATTCCCTGCGCGAGTCCGAAGCCGTTCTTCAGGTCGATCGTGTACCGCTCGGTCTGAAAGCCGGCGAGGAACTCGGGCTTGAACGGTTCCACGTTCTGCAGGTCCCAGGGGGTGAGCTGCTGAATCAGGTCGCCGGGGATGCTCTTCGAAGCGCACACCAGCACGTCATCGAAAAAATTCTCGACGTATCCCGAAACGTGCGTCCAGCTCGTTCTCGTCACGGTGCGGGTTTTCGTGACCATTCGAGTCTGCGAAACCTGGTTCCCCTGCGCATCGGTCGTGAAGTACGTCTCGGGCTCGGTGTAGGTCTCGGTCTCCTGATAGTCGTCCCCGCGCTGTCCGGTGTAATGGGTATATGTCATGGAATCGAACGTCCAGAAAGGGACGTATACTCCCGACAGCCGGCCCAGATTCATGAGCTGCTTCAGATCTCTGGGCGCGAACCACCGCTCCGCGATCCAGCGGTGGAACGCGTCAACCACCTGCTTGCGGTCGATCCGGAACGGGAGCAGCCCTTCCGGCAGGATCATTCCCCTGGCGGAGACCGGCTTGTTCTCCAGATCGTTTCCACAATAGGGGCACCGGTCGGTCACGACTTTGTCTTCGAGCAGCACGATTGCCGCGCACGCTTTGCATTGCACCTCCGACGACCTGCCGGCGATCGTGGCGGCGCGGCTGTTGGCGTTGGCCCAGTATTCCTCCCAGTTTCGTTCGCGGACCTCCGCAGACGAAGGATCAATTTTCTCGGCATATCCGCAATAGGGGCATTGGAGCGACCGCTGCGCGGGGTTGAACTCGAGCTGGGCGCCGCAGCCCGGGCACGGAAATTTTCGTCCGGTCGCTGATTCACCCGCCGATTCGCCCTTTTGTTTTTCGCCCGCCGCCGGGGGCGGTGGCTCTTCATCGGCCCGGAAGACGGGAACTTCAGGAGGGACGGAAGACACGGCTCGGTTTACCTCCGCGGTTTGTGGGGCACGGCGCCATCTCGGCGGACGCCTGACAAACTACCAGAACGCACGGGGGGAGACCAAGGATCACCGCGTAGTCCGGTCACTTCGTGAGCCGGCCTGTCCGACTTTGGCAGAGAATCAAAGGATTAACCCCAATACCGTTCAATGCAGTGAAGTAGGGTGTGTCGAGCAAGCCGAAGCGTCGGTGGGTCTTCGCTCGCCAGCAAACGTCTCGG
>JBLMWR010000790.1:0-6637 GCA_050257335.1 Deltaproteobacteria bacterium
CGGGTCGAGCCAGACGGTGAACTGCGCATTGCCCTGATCAGCCAGCACTCGGAGGCATCGAGCTCCGTTAATCTCCTCTTCGCCGTCGAATCTTAACTGGTTTCGCCCCAGAATGCCGGCCACCCCTGGACCCGTTCCCTGGCCGAACCACCCGGTGAATTCCCACGGATACGTCGAGAATCGCGATATGGTGCGAGCTGCGATGTCGAGCTGCAGCGGAAAATCGGGCGGCAGCGCCGTTTCCACCGGCGTCCGCGCGTGAGTGAATCGCAAGTGATACGTCTTCGCTCCGTTGAACGTCTGCAGCTCATGGATTTCCAATTCGAGCCGTTCGCTGTGCTTGCCGACGAAGGCGAACGTTCGGCGCTCGTCCCGCCGCAACATTCCCCGGACGAGATCTACGTCGAATTCGACTTCCCCCTGCGAATCCCGCCGTGACCCGCCGGTGTCGAACAGCGGCAGTTCCGTGTCCAGCGTCGACCACCATCGGTACTTCCCCTGCAGCGTCTTCAGCCCTGCGGCATACTGGCCGAGGGTGGAACGTATCGCTTCTAGATCCGGCGGCCGCTCGTCCGCACGGACGGAACTGGATGCCGCAAGGAGCGGGGCGAGAGCGACAAGCCAGGCGCGCGCTATCATCCGCCGTGCGGCTCTGGCTTCGCGGCGCACAAAGCCGAGGATGAGATGCACCATCCGCAGATCCTTTCCGGCTGGACTTGGCGAGTCGCGCGGCGCCGTCGCGGACCTCGGGCGAGCATGGGCGACACGGAAGCCACCAGCACGCTACGACCAATCCGCGGTCATGTCAAGAAAATTCCCCGCGGCGACAGGGAGCGGGGGCATTGGTTAAACCGGCCTGGCGTGCTGGATCACATCGCCCGCCGGGTCAATCGCTGGCATGGGAGAGCGTCGCGACCTTGCCCAGCAGGCGGCGCGCGGCGTCGGCCGGATCGGGCGCGCTGCAGATGGCGCTGCTGACGGTGATGCGGCGGGCGCCGGCGGCGAGAACGTCGTCGATGTTGTCGAGGTTGATGCCGCCGATGGCGTAGGCCGGCAGAGTGATCTCGTCGGCGACCTGGCGGACGAATTCGAGGCCCGCCAGATGGGCGAAGGATTTTGTCGTCGAAGAAAAAACCGGGCCGACGCCGATGTAATCGGCGCCGTCGAGGACCGCCTGACGGGCCTGCTCGATGGTGTGCGTCGAGACGCCAACGAGCCGCGTCGGCCCGACGATCCGCCGCGCTTCACGGACCGGCAGTTCCTCCTGCCCGACGTGCACGCCGTCGGCGTCGGTCAGCACGGCCAGGTCGGGGCGGTCGTTCATGATGAACAGGGCGCCGGCCCGGGCCGTCCATTCGCGAACGAACCGGCCGTAGGTGACGAGCTCGCGGTCGGACATATTCTTCTCGCGCACCTGGATGATCCCAGCCCCTCCGGCGAGTGCCGCGGCGATCACCGGCCCCGACCCGTGCGGGCACAGTTCGGAAGAGACCAGCACGTACAGCTCGCGGCCCTCAAGGCGCTCGCGCGACGAGTGCGTCAGAAACACGGCCTTTTCGAGCGTGTACAATTCGTACCGCAGCTCTTCCAGCCGCCGGCCCAGTTCGGGCGAGAACACCTTTCCGAACTCTTCGAGGGTGCGGACCGCTTCCTGCACGCGCTTGAAGTTGGCGGTGACGACGTCGAGCAGCGTCTCGCGGAGACCTTCGCGGCGCGTCTTCACGGACGTGCCCACGTCGCGCGTGGTGTCGCGCGAAGAGACAAGCCCGTGAGCGGCGATGGTGGAGAGGGCGGCGGCGAGGGCGTGGCGCCAGTTTTTGAGCAGCGACGTCAGGTGCCGGTCGTCGAGGGTGAAGCGGACGTAGTCTTCGACGACGCGCAGCCCCTCGCGGGCGCGGTTGGCGGCGGCGTCGAGGATTCGCAGCGTGTCGGCGGCGTCGGCGGACGATTCGGCCGGAAGCGACAGCGGGCTTTCGACCGGCAGGGACTCGAGGGAATGGCCGGCGTGTTCAAGCGAGTGGCGGACTGCCGCGGCCGGCTCCAGACCGTGCGCCGCCAGCATTTCCTGGACGACGGACGGAGTCGCCGCCAGCCCGCACAACAAGTGCTCGCTGCCGATCTCGGAAAGGTTCCCCAGCAGCGCCGCGTGCCGGCGGGCCTCGATCAATACCCCCTGCAATTCTTCGCTCAACTTCCCGGCGGCTTCGGCAGGCGTCAGTTCAGTCGCGACCAGGTCGGGGGCGAGCGGCAGCAGGCGCAGCACGTTCTCGCGCGGCAAACCGTGCGCGGCCAGGATTTCAGCCCCCCGCGATTCGTCGAGGACCAGCCCCCACAAGAGATGGGCCGGCTCGACGCACGGCGCGTGCAAACGCCCGGCGAGTGTCGTTGCCAGTTGCAGGGCCCGCATCGCGCCGGGAGTGAAGAGGGGTTGAATCACGATAAGTTACAGATTAATGGACGAAAAGTGGTAAGGGATGAATCTGGCCGCTCCGATGGGTAGCAGACGTTTCGAGCCCGTGCTTGAGAAAACGCGGATTTCGGCACTGCTCTCAATCAGGGTACGAAGGTTGCCGTTTTTATGTCCTGATCAGGGGCTTGGCGGCTGACCGCCTGAAGGCAGTACTACGAGCGGCAGGCATGGCAAGCTCCTCATGTCGATGATACAGTTGGGACCGCGACCGTTCCATTCGACTTGAACGCAAGACTGCCCGATGCTCCCTGTTGAAGCCGCCTTTCAACGCTGTATCAACCCTGATTGCATCGCCCAATTTCCCGTAACGGAGCCGCTTTCCGGCTGTCCGAAGTGCGGAGATCTCCTGGATGTGGCTTACGAGTGGGACCGGCTCCCCGTGCCGAAATCCCTGCGCGAAATCGAATCCCGCTGGGCCCGGCGGAACGAGCCGCTCGAATTCAGCGGCGTGTGGCGCTTCCGCCAGCTTCTTCCCTTCGCTCCCGACGACAAAGTCGTCACGATCGGGGAAGGGCAGACGATTCTACAGAATTCCGCGGCGGTGGCGGCGTACTGCGGGATGTCTCCCAACCGGCTGTTCCTGCAGTATGAGGGGCTGAATCCGTCGGGGAGTTTCAAAGATAACGGGATGACGGCGGCCATCACGCACGCCTGCATGACGGGGGCGAAGCATGCCGCCTGCGCTTCCACGGGCAACACCAGCGCTTCCCTGGCGATCTTCGCCGGCACCACGCAACTGTTCAAGACGATCGTGTTCGTCGGCAGCGGGAAGATCGCCTACGGAAAACTGTCGCAGGCGCTCGATTACGGTGCGAAGACCCTGCAGCTTCTGGGGGATTTCGACGACGCCATGCAGCAGGTGCAGGCCGTCTGTCGCAGCGAAAAGATTTATCTGTGCAACAGCCTCAATCCCTTCCGCCTCGAAGGACAGAAGACGATCATCTTCCGGATTCTCGAATCGCTCGGCTGGGAAGTTCCCGACTGGATCGTCGTTCCGGGGGGCAACCTGGGGAATTCCAGCGCGTTCGGCAAGGCACTGGTGGAGCTTAAGCATTTGGGGCTGATCGACCGCATACCGCGGCTGGCGATCATCAACGCCACCGGTGCCAATACGCTGTTCCAGTTGTACGAGGAAAGGGGGTTGCGCTGGTCGGGGGGGCGCCCCGACGCGTCAATCATCGACACTTTCTATGCCGCCATGGCGCGTGACTCGCGGCGGGCCTCGACGCTGGCGACCGCCATCGAGATCAACCGCCCGGTCAACCTGAAGAAAGCGCTGCGGGCCCTCGACGTCGCCGACGGCTTGGTGCGGCAGGTGAGCGACCAGGAGATTCTCGACGCCAAGGCACAGGTGGGGGCGGGCGGTTTCGGCTGCGAGCCGGCCAGCGCTGCCAGCGTCGCCGGCGTGCGACTGCTGCGAAACGAAGGGGTGATTGCCGCCGGCGACCGCGTCGTCTGCATCCTCACCGGCCACCAGCTCAAAGACCCGACGACGACCGTCGCCTATCACGCCGCCGATGCCGGGCAGTTCGAGAAAGTCCTCGGCAGCCACGGAATCCGCTCGGCCGCGTATGCGAACAGACCGGTCGTCGTGGAAAATGATCTGGGCAAGATCCTGGACGTGATCAGGCGGTTCGAGTAGGGAGTCGTCTCCCCGGATTTCAAGTTCAAGGTGCTGCACGGCGCGGTGAGCATCGCGTCAGCACACGAGTTCCGGCTGCTCGATGGCCTGCATGATCCAGCGGTCGACTTCGCGCAGCAGGCTGCGGTCAGCGTCCCGGCCGGCGGAACCGGCCAGGGCGGTGACGTGCATTCCAGCGCTCCACAGAAGCTGCTGCATATACAGCGCGTCGGAGACGACCGCTGCGCTGTCGCGTTCGCCGACGCCCAGCAGCACGCGCTTTCCGCGCAGCTCGTTATACCGCGCGAGCAGCCGTGGTGTTTCGGGACAGCGGGACGAGATCGCGGCGGCGCCGGCGAACCAGGCGGGCTGGCTGAGCATGGTCTGGAGCGCCTGCGTTCCCTCCTCGCCGAATCCCAATAGATACACCCTCTCGGTGTGCAGGTGATAGCGGCGGCGGAGCCGGCGAAAGGTCTCGAACAGGATTTGTTCGATCTGGTCGGGATCCGTGAGCGGCACCGAAACGCCGAAATAGTTCCGCTCGCTGACCGTCCGCATCAGGCGCTTCAGGAGGCCGTTCGATCCGGCGGGGGGCGCGAGCCAGGCGATCAGAGGATAAGCGTAATTGGGTTCGTAATGCTCGGGGACGAAGATTTCGTCTGCATCGAGGGGGGCAAGATCGGCTTCCGTCACTTCTTCAGCCACCCCCGTGGCGAACGCTTCCCAACCGATCGCGGGAAGAAGCCCCAGGATGAATTCACCAGGGACCGGTTCCCTGCGGCCGGCGGAGTTCTGCGGTCGGTCATACGCGGGAGACGAAAAACGCGCTTTCATCGTGACAAGCTCCGGGTGTTTACAGCGACGCGTTCGTGGGCCAGGTCAGTGGAATTCTGTCCGGGAGAATTCTCTCCGAGGTACAATTCCGAATCCGTGCCGGCGATTTCCGCCATAGGGAAGAATTTACCCGGACATTCGGTCGCCGAGGCCCGGATGTCTTTATGTCCGACGACGTTCGCCGCCGGAACCTTGTATTCGGCGCGGAGCGTCTGCACGAGCAATTTGACGCTCTTCCGCTGGGCCGCCGTGGGGGGCGTTTTCTCGAAGTTTCCCACAAGGCAAATGCCGACGCCGCGCTCGTTGTAATCTTTGTTCGAGCTGCCGGCGTGCGCCCCCTGGATCTGTGTCCGCCAGCGGAACGTCGGCTCGATGGCGCCGTCGGGCATGCCGTCCCCGTTGCCGATGACGAAGTGATACCCGATGCCCAGCCAGGGATTGCCGTTCTTATCCTTGTTCTTCAAGTGCGCTGCGTGAATGCTTTCCACGCTCCCCGAGGTGGTTGCGGTGTGATGGATGACGACATATTTCCAGTCGCGCGCGGCGACGGTCGGCTTCCAGGGATTGCTTCCCGGACGCGGCACGCCGGTAATGATGCCCGGTGGAGGAACCCGCCGCCCGGCGTCACCCAACCCGGGTACCGATTGGGGCGGGATCGACGCCGTAGGAGGGGGCAGGGGAGGCGGCTGCGTGCAGCCGACGAGGATCAACCCGCCGAGCGTCAGCGTCGTCAATAATAAGCTCGACCGCGATTTCATCACGCGTCACGTCTCCAGTCGGCCGGATAATCCGCAAGTCGCTTACAGCTTTCCACTTAGCACGCGGATTCTGAACTCGGCCGGGGGACGTGGACTTTACAGGTGATGAGAAAATGTGTCAACGGCGGGATTTCGGGGCAGGGACTGAGCCGCTCGTGTCTTGCGCAAAGTCTCCATTTCATTCCGGTCGGGGTCCGAATTCGTGGAAAACTTTAACGGGATTGAGCGTGAAACAGGCTCGACCTTCGGCGTAAAGTTTCTGTATTTTTCCCCGCTTCCATGACTGCTACGTTGAACGCGATTTTCGATGAAGTTGCACGAATCTCTCTGGTACCCTTCAGGCGGAAACAAACCATCAGAAAACCGTGGATGACGCTGACCCGCGCGGATCACGACGCGAAGCGACGCGGCCTGCTCAGTTGCCGCGGCCAATTCCAATCGCTACAAGGACGGAGGCTGCCAAACGTGGCATCCGTTCAAGAACGTGCTTTCTACGCGAAAAGGACCCGTGAGATGACAACTCCGATTCGAGTGGCGGTAACCGGAGCCGCCGGGCAGATCGGCTACAGCCTGATCTTTCGTATTGCGGCGGGCGAAGTGTTCGGGCGAGGCCAGCCGGTGATCCTGCACTTGATCGAGATTCCTCCCGCGATGGGAGGGCTGGAAGGGATCCACATGGAGCTGGACGACTGCGCGTTTCCTGCGCTGGCGGGAGTCGTCAAAGCCGACAGCGACCATCTCGAACAGGGGTTCAAGGACGTCAATTACGTCGTCTGCGTCGGCAGCATCCCACGCAAACAGGGAATGGAACGGGCCGATCTGATCCGCATCAACGGTCCGATCTTCACCAGCACAGGGCGGGCGGTCGAAGCAGCCGCGGCCAGGGATGTGCGCGTGCTGGTGGTCGGCAACCCCTGCAACACGAACTGCCTGATCGCCATGAACAATGCCCCC
>JBLMWR010000791.1:0-3075 GCA_050257335.1 Deltaproteobacteria bacterium
GGTTCTGGCTGTTCGGTCGGCGGCCGATGGAAACCAGTACGCGGTCGAATTTCTCGTCAACCGTTTTACCGTCTTCCGAAACCAGTCGGGCGGTGATCCCGTTCTTCTGGACGTCGAGGCTTTCGACCTTCGTGCTCAGATGAATGGCTTCGAAGAGTCCTTCCAGCCGCTTCTGCAGCGGGCGCACCAGCTCGCGGTCGGCCCCCGGAAGGAGCCCGGAAAGCATCTCCACGACGACGACTTTGGAGCCGATCGCCGCATAGACCGATCCCATTTCCAGTCCGATGTATCCGCCGCCGATTACGAGCAGCCTGCCCGGAACGTCCTCCAGATCGAGCGCGCCGGTCGAATCCATCACGCGCGGATCGTTCTTCTGGAAGACGGCAGGCATGAGGGGAGATGACCCCGTGGCGAGAATCGCGTGCCGGAATTTCAACGTCCCCGATTGGCCGTCGAGATACTTGAGGTTCAGGGTCTGCGAGTCGGCGAACGTGGCGCGGGCGCTCACGTATTCGACGCCGCGGGCCTGACACAACTGGCCCACTCCCCCGACGAGTTTTTCGACAACGCCGTTCTTGAATCCGCGGAGCTTGTTGACATCGATTTTTGGCGGAGCAAAAGTGACGCCCCAATGCTCGGCCTCGCGCGCTTCCTGAATCAGCTTCGCGACGTGCAGCAGGGCCTTGGAAGGAATGCAGCCGCGGTGCAGGCAGACGCCGCCAGGCTTGGCCTCGGCGTTGACCAGCGCCACCTTCATTCCATGATCGGCACAGGCAAACGCCGCCGGATAACCACCCGGCCCGGCGCCAATGACGACGATTTCGGTTTCAATCGTGGATGAGCCAGCCATTTTTCAATCGATCTTTCTTTCTGCAAAGCGAAGTCTGCCCCCCCTTCGCAAGGGGGGGGCAGGGTGGTCGCGCTGTCGGCCAACGTATCTTCAATTGTCGATGAAGCGTGCACCACGAAGGTTTTCAATTTGAAAAAAGACGAAGAAGCAGCGCGGATGACGCCGATTCGCGTCCCGGCGCGCCGGGATGCCAGTTCGCTCCATTCGTATTTATCCGCGCGTATCCGCGTCATTCGCGGTTAAAATCATTTTGATTCCGAACGTCACACCTCACTCATGAGTTGAAACGGATCCGACAGCAAACCGGAAAGCTTGACGATGAACCGCGCGGCGTCGGCGCCGTTGATCACGCGGTGATCGTACGACAGCGACAGCGGAAGCATCAGGCGAATCTCGGGCTTGCCATTGACGATGACCTGCTGCTGGCTGGTGCGCGACATGCCAAGGATCGCGACTTCCGGGAAATTCACGATCGGCGTGAAATACGTTCCGCCGATGCCCCCCAGATTGGTTATCGTGAACGACCCTCCCTGAAAATCGGCTGGCACGAGCTTGCGCTCGCGCGCCTTCCGGGCGACTTCGGTCAGCTCTCCGGCCAACTGCAGGACGCTTTTCGTATCGACCGCGCGGATCACCGGGACCAGCAATCCGTTTTCGGTATCGACGGCGACGCCGATATTGTAGTAGCGCTTCACAACTACTTCGCCGCGCGCCGCGTCAAAACTCGAATTGAATCGCGGAAAGGTCTTGAGGGCCGAGACGACCGCCTTCATGGCCAGCACGGTCATCGTGATCTTCGGTCCCCCCTCCTTCGCGGCGGAGGACTGCGAATAGCGTTTGCGGGCGGCTTCGAGCTCGGTGACGTCGGCCAGCTCGTGCTGAGTTACGTGCGGAATCACGTTCCAGGCGACGCTGAGATTGGCGGCGCCGGTCCGCATGATTTTGTTCAGGGGCTGCCTTTCGACCGGCCCGAACTGCGTGAAATCGGGGAGCGGCGGAACGGCGGCGCCGACGGCACCCGGCGCGGCCTCCTGGGCCGCCAGCCGATTGCGGACGTACGCCTGCACGTCTTCGGATGTGATCCTACCGCCTGCGCCGGAACCCTCAACCTGATGCAGATCAACCCCCAGCTCGCGCGCGAGGC
The DNA here is from genome assembly GCA_050257335.1 of Deltaproteobacteria bacterium. Lineage (GTDB taxonomy): Bacteria > Planctomycetota > Planctomycetia > Planctomycetales > Planctomycetaceae > JACQFH01. The sequence goes on from JBLMWR010000791.1 coordinate 1,995, forward strand.
GCCGGGTCGCCGGGCCGGCCGGGGCGGGAATAGCTTCCTTCTCCGGACCGCCGGCAGCAGCGCCGGCCATGGCCGGCTGCGCGATAGACGGTGCGGGAGCCGCAGCGGCTGAAGCCGCTGCGGCAGGGGCCGGAACGGCGGGCCTCGGCGCCGGCGGCGGCGCCTTTTCCGCCGCGGGAACTTCCGCCGGCAGAGGCGCGGGCTTGGTTTCCGGCTTTGGTCCTCCCGCAACGGCCGCCTCGTCGATCGTCAGAAGCACGGTGCCTTCATGAACGGAGTCCCCTGGTTTGACATGGATCTTCGTGATCCTTCCGGCGTGCGGACAGGGCAATTCGAAAACCGCCTTGTCCGTCTCGATCTCCATGACGATCTGGTCTGCAGCAAGAATATCTCCCACCGCGACCCGCAGGGAACCAACGTCCGCCTTGTCGACGTTTTCCCCGACGGCGGGAAGTTTGAACTCAATCATGCCGGGTGCGTTTCTTTTCGTGTATAAGATCGGGAGGGAACGAGGAAACCACGTCAGAGTCGCGGCCCGACGTGAACAAGAGTCAAATCCGAGCGAACGACAAGTCCCCTGCCGGCTCGTCCGGCAGATGAATCAGATTCTGCAGCAACGGGCGTTTGAGCATCGTCAGATTCATTCGTTCGTCTCCAGCCGCAGAATCTTATTCACCTGCTACACTCGTACTCATGCGCGGACGGGATCGCTGGCCTCCGGGTCGATGCCGAGCGACTTGACGGCTTTCTGAATCGTCTTTTTATCGATCTCTCCGTGGCGGGCGAGCGTGCTGAGCGCGGCGAAGACGACGTGCGCGGCGTCCACCTCGAAATGCCGCCGCAGTTCTTCGCGCCCGTCGCTGCGCCCGAACCCGTCGGTCCCGAGAGTCACCAGCCTTCCCGGAACCCATTTCGCAATCTGCTCGGGAACGAGGCGCATGTAGTCGCTGGCGGCGACAAACGGGCCGTCACAGCCGGCAAGCATCTTCTCGACGTAGCAGGTGCGGGGCTTCTCGGTTGGATGCAGCAGATTCCAGCGTTCGACCTCCAGCGCCTCGCGGCGCAGCTCTTTGTAGCTGGT
>JBLMWR010000792.1:0-5178 GCA_050257335.1 Deltaproteobacteria bacterium
GGAACGATCCTCATCATCGGCGGTGCGGTCGCAGTCATTTTCATTGCGCCGATCCAATACCTGGAAAACGTCCGCATCAGCGATGACGGGTTCGTCATTGAATCGGGGTTCTGGATTTGGCCGACAGTTCTTGACATTCGGTTCCGTGATGTGTCGCGAATCGAATTCACAGCCGAGACGAGACGAGGGGGTCGGGCCAATACCACCGACGATTACCTGGTTTGCCATTTCATCAATGGGGACGGGAGACGAATCAGCACCGACAAATTGCTGAACCCGAGGGCGGTTGAAAAAATCATTGGATTCGCCCGGGAACGGAACATCCCGGTCAAAGACAGCCGATAAGCCCGCTTGGCCACAGCAAAAGGCGCAGGCCGGGGAGCAACCGCGGAATGCCGGTCTCGTGGATGCAGTGCAGGACTGGATGAATGCCCAGCCCCAATCCAGCGTTAACAGGAACCACGATCGGGACGGCCCGGCGCCAGCCACCCGCCCCGGCGTGACAGGTTGTTCGGAAGTCACAGCGCACCCTCTCGCGCCCGGGCAACGCCGCATCTTGCGGCCAGACTGCACTTTCCGGAGGGCGCGGGGGATTGGCGGAAGTCAGGGGCGATTGACCATCCACAGCCAAACGCTGTTGATGATCCATAGAATGAGCACCGGCAGAAGGATCACAAGCAGCGCTAGGCCGAATGGCCGAAACACCTCAGCGATGAGCGTCCCGAAGGACGGCTTCTCTCTGTCGTCCATATGCCCAATTCTACGTCGCCGGTCTGGGACGTGGAAACTGACTTCGCCTTCCCTCCCGGGCGTTGCCCCGGATAAAATGCCGGCATGAGCGACAAGAAATGTCCGATGTGCGGAGCGATCTCCAATTCCACTGCGGCATGTCCCGCGTGCGGGGAGATGTCACCCAAGCCCGCGCCGGGCATAAAGCGCCTGTTTCTGGGCCTGCCGATCTTTGAAACGCTCTTCGTCATCGTCTTCGCCGCCAGCTTCATTGGGGCGCTACTCGTCCCCGTAGTTTTATGGATCAGGTCGATCCTTGAGCCATGACCTCCGACCGCACGAAACCCGGCGTGGCGTTCTGGGCGACCGTGGTGGTGGTCGTGGCGCTGGTGGCGTATCCGCTGAGCTTCGGACCGGCGTGCTGGATTACGGATCAGGACTGGTGTCCGATTTGGCTGCACGGCGGACACTACATTGTCTATTGGCCCATGTTGCGGTTGCTGGAGAGCGGGCCAGCATGGCTGACGGACGCGATCATGTGGTGGGTGGGGATGTGGGAAGGCGACTGACCGCTTTACTAATTGCGGCCCCGCCACAGCCGATCCGTCGAGATCAGAGTGTCGCGGCCCCGCAATGTAAAGTGATCAGGAACCACTGTCCCACAGCCAGGCTGCGGCCCGCGATTTTCGAGAAGGGTTGCGAGCGCCTCCCGGTCGCAACCATCAGGGTTGCGAGCGCTCAGGCGGACTCAACCGTCTGATAACCCGTGGGCCGGTGTCTCGGCGAGACAGAGAGACTTTTGCCGAAACGGGCGCGCCACGCGACGCCGATCGGCCGGGCGGGGTGTCTCGCGCGTGTCTCTTTGCCGAACGGTGAGACAGTGCGGCCGATCGCAACCCGTTGCGGGTACTGGCCAAAGAACGAAAAAGCCGAGGTCAGGGGACCTCGGCTCTTTCCGTTAACCCGTGGGGAGTGCGGTTTCGCAACTCCCGGTTCAAGTGGCGGGGACAGGATTTGAACCTGCGACCTCGAGGTTATCAGCCTCGCGAGTTATCAGACTGCTCCACCCCGCGTCAGATTCGCCCCGGTTTCCACGTCAGAGGGGCGAAATGCAATTCGTTGAGTAGACAAATCCGCGCTGCTTCCAGGTCTTCCTCTGTGGTAGACGTTCCGTCTTGAATGATGCAACTGCCGGGGATAGACTGAGTGCGTTGGTTTCGAATAGCTATTCTCCCGCTTTTGCGGGGGAACCCTGGCTGAAGACTGGATGCCGATTGACCCTCCCACCCCCATCCTGACCTTCCCCCATCAAAGGGGAATGAAATCAGTTTACGCGTCCTCGCGTTATTGCTCCCGTGCTCGTAGAGACAGCAAGGCCCGATTGCCAGGGAGGCCCGACTGATGTTCCCGTTGCCCCGCTCCGTTCAACTGCTGAAAAAAGTCGCGCTGCGGCTGCACCTGGCCGCGATCGGCCAGCGGTTGTATCTGACGTTCCTGGCCGGCTGCGCGATCTATGCCCTCTTTCTGCTGGCGAGCCGACTGACCGGTTACTACACCGAATGGGTGACGCTGCGGACGATGCTGATCGTTCCGTCCCTCGCCGCCGTCGTGGCCCTCCTCTGGCACCGCCGCCCGACGCTGGTTGATGCGGCCCGGGCCATCGACCGGCAGCACGGGACCAAAGACCTCTTCCTGACCGTGGCCCTCCTCGAAAAATCAGCGGGCGAATACCAGGCGCTGGTGGCCAAAGCGGCCGAAGACAAAGCCGCCAAGGTGCTGGCCAACGCCGTGGTCCCCTTCCGGTCGGCGGAGCGGTTAATGCGCGCGGCACTCGCCGTGGTTCTGGTGGCGGCGGGCTTCCTTTGGGTTCCGGGATTCGATCCATTCGGCAAGGTCGAAGCGGCCCGGCTCGACCGGGACCGCAAGAAGCAGTTGGAAGAGAGCAAGCAGCTCACCGAAAAACGAATCGACCAGCTCAAGAAAGACGACAGCGACGGGCCGGTTTCGGACGAGACGAAAAAGGCGATCGAGAACCTGAAGACGGCCCTGAACAAGATGAAGCCCAACGAGAAATCCGACAACCTCAAAGAGCTGGTCGGCCAGCAGAAGCACCTGGGGGACTCATGGCGGAAGCTCAATAACGAGAAGCTCAAAGAGCTGCTCAGCCACAACGCCCAGGGGCAGGAGTTCGGGGCGATCAGCAAGGACAAGCTCGAAAAGTGGACGAAGGAGCTGCAGGAAGGCTCGACGAAGAGCCTGCAGAAAGAACTCGACGAGATCAGGAAGGACCTCGAGCAGCTCGCCAAGACCGACGATCCGGTAAAAAAGGCCGAGCTCGAGCAGAAGATCAGGAAGCGGATGAAAGAGCTGAACGACTTCGCCACCGACAAGGTCAATTCGAAACCCCTGGCGGCGGCGCTGCAGCGGGCCATGAAGCAGCTCGAAGCGGCGCGGATGGAAGGAATGGACAAGGAATCGATCGAGGCTGCCGAGCGGTCGCTCGATCTCTCGAAGCTCGAGCTCAAGGAAATCGCCCAGTCTGCCAAAGACCTGAAGGCCCTCGAAGACGCGCTCAAGGTTGTCCAGATGGCCAAGCAGCTCAACGATGCCGAGAAGCTCGACGGCGAAATGTCCGGCGACGCGCAGACCACGGAAGAATACGCCGAATTCTACGCCCAGCTCATCGCTCAGTTGGGCGGGGGCGAAGAGGGCGAGGGGGACGGCGACGCCACCGGGGGCGAGGGGATGGGCGGCGGCGGCGTTGTCCCTGAAGACGATTCGGTCGAGACGGGTTTCAAGACCGAGCAGTCCAAATCGGCCGTCACTGCCGGCAAGGTGCTCCTGTCCGTCAAGACCAAGGGAATGAGCGACAAGGGGGACGCGAAGAAGGAATACAAGAACCTCATTCAGAAGGTCAAGCAGGGGTACAGCGAGGCGATTCTGCAGGAGCAGATTCCCCCCGGCTATCACGACGGCATCAAGAGCTACTTCGACAACCTCGACAAGTCCACCAAGAGCGGCAAGTCCGACGATGCCGGCGGAGAATAGACACTGGTGGGCCGCGGCGATCCTCGTGGTCGCGGCTGTCATCGCCTTCGAGATCAGCCGCCGCTCCGTCGCCCCGGAGTCCCCCTCGCTCATTGTCTACTGCGCCCACGACCGCGAATTCGCCGAGGAGATTCTGCGGGAATTCGAGCGACAGACGGGCATTACCGTGAACGTCCATTACGACACCGAGGCCACCAAGTCGCTGGGGCTGGTGAACCTTCTGCGAGAGGAGCGGGAGCATCCGCAGTGCGACGTCTTCTGGAACAACGAGCTGCTGGGGACGTGCGAGTTGAAAGAACAGGGCGCGCTCGCCCCCTGCCGCGGAACAGGATTCGAACGCATCCCGGAGCGGTTCAGGGACCCGGAAGGCTATTGGGCGGGGTTCGCCGCGCGGCTGCGGGTTTATATCGTCAACACCGACCGCATCCCGGCCGATGCAGCACAGATTGAAGAACGCCTGGCGGATGCGCCCGATCTGACGCGGGTGGCGATCGCCGACCCCCGCTTCGGCACGACCCTCACGCAGTACACTCTGTGGTGGGACGTGTGGGGCGAGAAGAAGCTCAAGGAATGGCATGCGGCGACCCGCCGGCGGGGGATCCGCGAAGTCGCCGGGAACGCCGCCACGAAGAATTGTGTCGCTTCAGGGGCCTGCGATTTCGGCTTCACCGACACCGACGATTACTTCGGCGCCAAAGACGAGGGGAAACCGGTGGCCATGCTCCCGGTGCGCGTGGAAGGGAAAACAATCTGCATTCCGAACAGCGTGGCGATCATTCGCGGCTCGCGGCACCCGGCGCAGGCGCAGAAACTGGTCGACTTTCTGCTGTCGGCCGAAACCGAACTGCGGCTGGCGAAGTCGGCGTCGCGGCAGATTCCGCTGGGAAAAGTCATTTAGGAGAAACTGCCCGAAGAGGTCCGCCCGCTCGTCGAATGGGCCGCCGATGGGGCTGATCTGCGACCGCTCCTCCCGGCCCGCCAGGCGGTCCTCGGCTGGCTGACATCGGAGTCTCTGCGATGACCCTGGCCGCGGCCTGCGGCTGGAGCCTGGCCCGCAGCCTGGCGGTGGCGCTCGTCGCCTGGCCGATTTGCCGGCGGCAATCTGCGTGGCTGAAGGGGATGGATCGCCGCTGGCGGCGGCCGGCGTGGTTTGTGCTCGCCGTCCCGTTTCTGTGCCCCGAAATGTGGACCGGGTACGCCTGGTCGGGTTTCGCACTGCGGCTGGCCGGAACGGAGTTCTGGGGCCTCTTTCCGGCTGGGCTGTTTCCCTCGCCGCAGGCGATTCTGGCGCGGGACGCCGCCGTGGACGAATTGCTCCTGGATCTGCTCCTTTTTTTTCGGGCCGTCCCGGTGGGAACGCTGGCAGTGTATTTCGCGCCGCCGCCGCCGTTGTCGGCCGTG
>JBLMWR010000793.1:0-5492 GCA_050257335.1 Deltaproteobacteria bacterium
TACAACCTGACTTTTATATTTGACAAAGCACCAGGGAGCAGCCATGCAACGAAAATCATTACTCGTTGCGCTCGCGTTCCTCGTGAGCGGGTGCGGGCGGGTCCCGCAAGTCGATCCGGCCAATCGCAAATTGATGCTCGGGTTGCAGTCGGCGGTCTCCTCCAGGAAGCTCGAGTGGCTCGAGGCCACCGCCAAACTAGTCGACGAAAAACTTTCCAACGGTGAGCTGTCGGACGAGGAATATGCGGCCTTCGAGCCGATCATCGAAAAGGCCAGAGCCGGCGATTGGGACGGCGCCCAGAAAGACGCCTTCGCGCTCAGCGAAGGACAAAAACCGACGGCGGAGGACCTGGAGAAAATCAGACCCGGCGCGGCGGGCAAATGACTCCCGCGTCGTACCCCGGCTGCGGCTGCAGGGCGCCGGAGTGAGACCTCGATCTCGCGGAGAGGCTGTGAAAAAATCGAACCAGGGGGACTTCCTAATTAAAATGCGGCGATGCCGCATTTTAATTGGAAGGCCGGCAGTTGTTCCTCTCCATTCCCCAATGCCAAACTGCAAAACGCGATGCGTGAAATTGCACGTGGAGTGTATGAGAAAACCCTGAAAGCGGGTTTTCTCATACACTGTCCCCCTGGTTCGATTTTTTCACAGCCTCGGAACGAGATGACGACGAAACAGCCCACGGGAAAAATCCCGTGGGCTGCAAAGACTTCAGACTCTGGCCGGAAACCCGGCACGCCGGTTACCGTTTGCCGCCGTTCTTCGCGGTCTGGGCGACTTCCGGGAACGCCGGGCCGCTCGCCGTCCTGGTCTTCTTCCGGGCCACCCAGCGGCCGATCGGCCGACCAGACCTGGAAGCGATTTCCGCTTCGTCAGACGCGGCCGGCGTCGCTTCGCCTTCCGTCGCGGCCGGAACTTTAATCGAGCTGGACCGTGGCTGAGCGTCCTTCGTCTTCGTGCTGCCCGATCCGCTGCGGTCGTCGAAGGTGTCCCCTTCGTCGTCGCCGCTGTCAATCGGGTCCGGCCGCTTCGCCGTCCGTTCGGGTGACGGGCCCTTGCTGCTGTTTTTCGGAAGAATGGCGGTCGCTTCGGAACTTGGAGTCGGCTGCAGAGCAGTGGTCGTCGTGGGGGCCGCGGCCGGGACGCCCAGCGCCAGGCTGCTGCCCATCGGCACGGTTTTGTAAACCGTGACGGGGCGCTTCGTGACGATTTCCTGGGCGACCATCTTCACCGTATTCACCGCGACCTTGCGGGTGGTGGTCACGGGGACCATCCTGGCAACCTGGTAATTGACCGTCTGCGTGCCGCGCACAGCCACCTGCCGCGTCACCGGTACCTGCTCCGTCACGATGTTCGGAACGTACGTGCGTTCGGTCCAGACGCGCGGCGTGAACGCCATGCGGATGCTGTAGCCGGTGCGATTGAGAAACCCGAAGATGTCGGGCCGGCAGTCGTACTCGCAGGGGCTGATCATCGGCCGTTCGTGGCACTGGGCGATCCAGTGACCGCAGTCCCGCTGGACCGTCCGCGTCTCGGTGACGTTCTGATAGGAGACGGTCGGGATCTCGGCGGTCTTGTTCTCGACGACCTGCCGGTATTCGGTTACCGGCTGATCGACGTAGGTCGTCTCGACGACGGGCTTCTGCACGGTCTGCCGGCATTCGCGATACTCGGTCACCGGGACGGTCTGGTAGCAGGCCGTCACGCGCACCGGCGGAGAGCAGCAGCAGCAGGGATTGAAGGGCCAGCACTGGCCGAAGGCCGTGCCGGTGGAGCTGGCCGCGGCCAGAACTCCGGACAACATCAAAACACGAAAACTCCTGGGCAACATTGGGTCATCCTCAAGTGCGGGGGGAAATGAAGAGACGGGTCGAAACCGTTACGGGGGAGCAGGCGATGGAAGGCGAACTCAAGACGAGAGAGACGAAGCGCCGGGTGCGCTCAAAGTGGCCCTGAAACCGTCCCCCTCCATCGTTGCGGGGCGTGATGTATCGGAAACGCCGGTTTCGGTCAATACCTTCCGGCGTAAAGAGCGGCAGAAAAACGCCCCCGGGTCGCTGCGGTGGGGTAAACAATGCTGGCGCCGAGAGTTGTGCGCTTCCATCCGCTATCCTCTATCTTCTATCCTCTATTCCTCCACCCACGCTCCCTTTCGAGGAAGCTCCCATGTTCAACCTCCCTGCGGTTCAAGCGGCTCTGCGTGAATTTCAGTTCGACGCCTGGCTCCTGTGCGATTTTCGGGGAAGCAATCTCCTCGCCCGGCGGATTCTCGACCTGGCCGACAAGCCCGTCATGTCGCGACGGTTCTTCTACTTCATCCCGGCGCACGGAGAGCCGCAGAAGCTTGTGCACCGCATCGAAACCGGTGCGCTCGACCACCTCCCCGGAAGCAAAACCGTCTACCTCCGCTGGCAGGAGCTGGAAGCGGGGCTGGCGGCGATGCTGGCCCGAGTGGTTGAAAAAGGGCACAGGCACCGCGCTGTCGAAAACGCTGCCCTGCCACATGCTCACCCGACCTCCCCTGCCCCCCCTTGCGAAGGGGGGGAAAATCCGGCTCCCGGCCAGGCCCCTTCTTCACTCCGGGTGGCGATGGAATACTCGCCGCGCTACGGCAACCCCTACGTCTCGCGCGCCGACGCGGGGCTGGTCGAGCTGGTCCGCAGCTTCGGCGCCGACGTCGCCTCTTCGGGCGACCTCATTCAGCTTTTCGAGGCCGCCTGGGACGACGAGCAGTGGCGCATGCACCTGGCCGCGGCCGTCCATACCGACTCGGCCTATGCGCGCGTGTGGAAGTTCATCGCCGAGGGCGTCCGCGCGGGCCGGACTCTCACCGAGCGGCAGGTTCAGGAGGAAATCCTCCGGCACTTTCGCGAGCACGGCCTGTTCGCCGATCATCCTCCGATCGTCGCCGTCGGCCCCCACAGCGGCGATCCGCACTACGAAACGGGAGACGCGCCGCTCCGCGAAGGGGATTTCGTGCTCGTCGACCTGTGGGCCAAACTCGACAGGCCGCGCGCCGTGTACAGCGACCTGACTCGCGTCGGTTACATCGGCAAGAGTGTGCCGCAGAAGTACGCCGATATCTTTCGCATCGTCGCCGCAGCGCGCGATGCGGCGATCGCCCGCGTAAAATCGGCATTCGCCTCCGGCGAAACGCTGCAAGGCTGGCAGGTCGATGAAGCGGCCCGCGAAGTGATCGCCAGGGCCGGGTATGCAGAAGCCTTCGTCCATCGCACCGGCCACAGCATCGGGCAGGAGACGCACGGCAACGGCGCCAACATGGACAATCTCGAAACCCGCGAAGAACGCCGCGTCCTCCGCCGAACCTGCTTTTCCATCGAGCCCGGCATCTATCTCCCCGAGTTCGGCGTCCGCAGCGAGATCAATGTCTTCGTCGACAGCCAGGGAACCGTGCACGTCACCGGAGGCGAGCTTCAGCGCGACGTCGTAGCCGTGCTGGCGTAATGTGGCGACGTGCGGAGCGTAGCGGATGGAACATGGAGGATGGAGGATCGAGGATGGCGGACGAACAAAACCGGGACGCGTGCGATTGGCCAATACGCCTCTCCCCCCCTTAGCACGGGGGGGAGAGGTCGGGTGGCCATCCCCGCGCCGCACGGTTGTGCCATCCTCCATCCTCTATCCTCCCTCCTCCACCCCCTCCGGCACCGCGACATGCAGCTTCTCCGCCACGCGCGTGAGCTGCTCCCAGACTTCAGACGCCAGCGGGATGCCCTTTGCAAGACGCTCGGCGCGCACGGCGCGGCTGCGGTCGCCGGGGACCTGGATGCGGTCGACTCCCGCTTTGCGGGGAGTGTCGCGCACCGACTGGATGAGCCTGTCGGCCTGGGCGAGAAAGTGCTCCGCGCCGGCAAAGCGGGACGGGTCCCACACCACCAGGAGGACGTTGTTGCACTCGATCGTTCCCTGCGGTGCGGGGGGACAGAAGCCCCCGCTCAGTCCGCTGATGAGGATGTCGAACAGCAGCCCCAGCCCGAACCCCTTGTAGGCCTGATCGCCGCCGAACGGCAGGAGCGCGCCGGGCGGGTCGGCGACCATCACGTTCGGGTCGGTGGTCGGGTTTCCGCGGGCGTCCTGGATCCAGCCTGGGGAGACAGCCCGGTGTTCGAGCCGGGCGATTTTGAGCTTCCCATTGGCAACTGCACTCGTCGAGATGTCGAGGACGAGCGGGCCGTTTCCGGTGGGGACGCCGATGGCGACGGGGTTGGTGCTGATTCGCCCCTCCGTCCCGCCCGGAGGAGCGACGGTGCGGATGACGCCGTTGTCGTTGACGGCGATGAGGGCCGCCAATCGCGCGGCGGCGGCCCGCTCGACCCATTCCCCCAGGCGTCCGACGTGTCCCGAGCGGCGCATCGTGCCGGTCGCCGCACCCTGCTCGCGGGCCTTCGCCGATACGCAATCGACGAGCCGGCCGCACTGCACCTGGCCGAACCCCAGGCCCCCGTCGGCGGACAGGCACGCCGGCGATTCGGCCACGACGGTGAAGTGGGCCCCGGGAAGAAGCTCGCCGTTTTTGATCTGGCTCAGGTACCAGCGGGCCAGCAGCACCCCGTGCGAGTCGTATCCGTGCAGGTTCGACTCGACCAGGCTGGCGGCGACGGCTTGGGCCTCATGGCGAGCCGCGCCCGCGGCGACGAACAGGCGGCCTACAAAATCGCGCAGCGTATCAGCCGAAAAAGTGAGCATATTCGCGACCCTTTCGTATCGTCCGGTTTTGCGCGGATTATTCAAGCTGATGTAGGGTGTGTCGAGCAAGCCCAAGCGTCGGTGGGTCTTCACTCGCCCGGAAAGGGCTCGCGCCATTGCAGCGTGTGGCCAGAACCGAAAGCCGCTTGCGCTGACGCACCGCGGACTTGCGCGAGCTTGACCCACCCTACTTGAATAATCCGGTTCAGCGGCAAGGCGCAGCCGGGTCTTTCGAACACCTCACCCGGCCGCGCCTCCCCGCTCAACAGCCAGGATCTGCAGACGCGCCCCTTTCTGGTCGACGGGCGCCGTGGTTCGAGTATAATCGGTGGGAAGACCATGAACCACGCGAGCGTCGCCAGCGGTTTTTGTCCGTCTTTGAAATCACCCTGACTTGCTTTGGGAGGAAACTTCAGATGCGTACTTTGATGTTATCGGCTGCGTTCGTCGGGTCGCTTGTCGCCGCGTCGCGGATCCTCGCCGAAGACTCCGACGCCGAAAAGAAAGCCATCGCCAAAATCCGCGAGAGCGGCGCGCTGGTGCTCGAAATCGCCCAGAACGACAACCGCCTCGACGTGAGCTACATCACCGCCCAGGGAAAAATCACCACCGAGCAGCTCGCGCCGCTGAAGGACCTGACGCGCCTGGCGCACCTCAATCTCCGCGGGCTCGAAATCGGCGACGACGCCGTGGCCCTCATCGCCGGCCAGAAGACCCTCGTCCGCCTGCACCTCGAGAAGACGAAGATCACCGACAAGGCGCTCGAGCACCTCAAGGGGCTGGA
>JBLMWR010000794.1:0-4548 GCA_050257335.1 Deltaproteobacteria bacterium
GTCGCCGTATCCGGGCGCCTTGACGGCGGCACACGCCAGCACTCCCCGGATTTTGTTGACCACCAGGGTCGCCAGCGCCTCGCCGTCAACGTCTTCGGCGATAATCAACAACGGCCGCCGCACCTTCGCAAGCTGCTCGAGCAGCGGAATCAGGTCCTTGACGGTGCTGATCTTCTTTTCGTAAAGGAGAACGAGCGGTTCTTCGAGGATGGCCTCCATTTTTTCCATCTCGGTCACAAAATAGGGCGACAAATAGCCGCGGTCGAACTGCATGCCTTCGACGACCTCCAGCGACGTTTCGGTCCCCTTGGCCTCTTCGACCGAAACCACCCCTTCGCCGCCGACCTTCTCCATTGCGTCGGCCACGAGCTCGCCGAGCGTCGGGTCGTTGTGGGCCGAAATCGTGGCGATCTGGGTCTTCTCGAGGCGGGTCTTGACGGGAGAAGATTGGGCGCGAATGGCCGCCACCGCCGCCTTCAACCCCCGATCGAGTCCGCGCTTGAGATCCACGGCACCGGCTCCCGCGGCCACGTTCTTCACCCCTTCGGCGTAAATGGCATGCGCCAGAAGCGTCGACGTGCTGGTGCCGTCGCCGACGGCGTCTCCCGTGCGCTCGGCCGCTTCACGCATCATCCGGGCGCCGAGGTTGGCCTCTGAATCCTGGAGCTCAATTTCCTTGGCGATCGTCACACCGTCGTTGCAGACGACCGGTTTGCCCCATTTCTTCTCGATCAGGACGCATTTCGATTTCGGTCCGAGCGTCACGCGGACAGCGTCGGCCAGCAGGGTTGCTCCCTGCAGAATCTTTTCACGAGCGGCCGCCTTGAACAGAAGCTGTTTGTGGGGCATGAAGACTTTCCTGTGTGCGCAACCCGAGGAAACAAAAAACCCCTGCCGCGCGGACGCCGCGCCCAGGGGCTTTCATAACCGGAATTTGCTGCCCGTCATGAGCAGTGATGCTGGCTCAATACATATCGAGTTGAAAATGAGTTGTCAACTCTTGACGCGCAAACCGATCGCGCTGTATCCTGCAGATGTTACTTGTACCCGCGACGGGTACACAGTTCTGGCTATGAAAGCCCTTGGGTGCCGACAGGCACCGGGGGCTTTTTTGTTGGCTACGGCAGCCCCGGCCGCGCGATTCGCGCGCGACCGGGGTCTTTTTCTTTCAATCGCAGGCACGTCCCATTTCAGACGGAGACGATCATGAACACTGAACAAAAGACGCAGGCAGGTTTGGTTCGCGGGCAGGTCGAGGCGATCGTCGCCGAGGGGAACGAAGTGCGCCAGCAGGTTTCGGAAGTGGTCGCGGAAGCAGCCGAGAGATTTCATCTCTACCCCGAAGGCTTGATCGAGTTGGCGCAGGCGGTGATGGACGGCGCGTTCGAAGCCGTTCGCAAATCCGTTCCCACGGAACCGGAAAGCACGCTGCGGCAGGTGATTGACGGCCTGGGAGACGGCTTCAGCACGGCCGCGCTCGCCGGCAAGCTGGCCATCGAAGAGGCGGCGTCCCGGGGCAAGGCGTTCGCCACCGAAGACCTGGCCAGGATGACCCGCAATCTGACGGCGCTCGCCGACCGGTTCGTCAAAACGGTCTCGGCGACTGGCGGCGCTTTCTCGTCGATCACGCAGCAGCAACTCGACGGGCTGCGCCAGCACGTCGTAACTACGCATGCGCGGATTCGCCCCTCGCTCGAATCGGCTGCGGCGGCAGCCGCGCAGCAGCCGCTGCAGTTCGCCAGAGAATCGGTCGGAGCCGGCGCGGCGCTGGCGCGACAGGGGCTGGGAGCCCTGTTCACCGCCGCCGGACGATCGATCTACGTGGCGGGAAAGCAACTGGCCGGCGAACGGCGCTCTGTCAACCCGTAACAAGCGAAAATTGCCGCGGCGCCGGCGGGCCCGGCAGCCGACGGTCACGACCGTGAGGAGCCTTCATGTCCGTTCCCTCCCGCTTCATTCTCTGGTTCGAACAGATTTCGATCGACGACGTCCCGCTGGTGGGCGGCAAGAACGCCTCGCTGGGGGAGATGTACCGCGAATTGGCGGCCAAAGGGGTCAAGGTCCCCAACGGATTTGCGATTACCGCCGAGGCGTACCGGCATTTTCTGAAATCCGCCGGCATCGATCGGCGGATTCGCGACATCCTCACCGGTCTGGAGACGCGCGACATCGCCAACCTTCGCGAACGGGGGCAGCGCATCCGCGACGTCATCCTCGGCGAACCCTTACCGGTCGAACTGCAGGACCCGATCGTCCGCAACTACGACCGGCTGCGTGACGGCGGTGCGCCGGTGGACGTGGCCGTCCGCAGCAGCGCGACGGCCGAAGACCTGCCCGATGCCAGCTTCGCCGGGCAGCAGGAAACATATCTCAACGTTCGCGGGGCCCAGATGCTGCTGGACGCGTGCCGCCGCTGCTTCGCCTCGCTGTTCACCGACCGCGCCATCTCGTACCGGGTCGACAAGGGGTTCGATCATTTGAAAATCGCCCTCTCGATCGGCGTGCAGCGCATGGTGCGTTCGGACCTGGCCAGCTCGGGCGTCATGTTCTCGATCGACACCGAAACGGGGTTCAAAAACGCCGTGCTCATCAACGCCGCCTGGGGGCTCGGCGAAAACGTCGTGCAGGGGTCGGTCAACCCCGACGAATACTGCGTCTTCAAGCCCGCGCTGTTCCAGAATTTCCGCCCGATTCTGCAGAAGCGGCTGGGGAGCAAAGAATTCAAGCTGATCTACGACGTGGGCGGGGGCCGCATGACCCGCAACATCCCCGTTCCCCCCGAAGAGCGGGCCCGTTTTGCCCTCGACGACGACGACATTCTGACTCTCGCGCGCTGGGCCTGTCTCGTCGAAGACCACTACAGCGCCAAGCGCGGGCGCCCGACCCCCATGGACCTGGAATGGGCCAAGGACGGCAACACGGGCGAGCTGTTCATCGTCCAGGCCCGGCCCGAAACCGTGCAGTCGCAGAAGACGCTCGACACGCTCGAAACGTACCGCCTCCGCGAACGAGGGCCGGTCCTCGTCCGCGGCCGCAGCGTCGGCGAGAAGATCGGGCAGGGAGCGGTGCGCGTTATCGCATCGGCGGCTCATCTGGAGCTGTTCCGCGACGCGGAAGTCCTCGTCACCGACAAGACCGACCCCGACTGGGAACCGACGATGAAGAAAGCCGCCGCCATCGTCACCAATCGCGGCGGCCGCACCTGCCACGCCGCCATCGTCAGCCGCGAGCTCGGGCTGCCGGCCCTGGTCGGGACCGAGAACGGCACCGAGATCCTGAAGGACGGCACGCAGGTGACCGTGTCGTGCGCCGAGGGGGACAACGGCTACGTGTACGCCGGGCTGCTCCCCTTCGACGTCGAGCGCGTGGACCTCAAGAACCTTCCCCGCCCGCGGACGAAGGTGATGATGAACGTGGGGAATCCGGACGAGGCCTTCCGGCTGTCGCTGATTCCCAACGACGGCGTGGGCCTGGCGCGCGAAGAGTTCATTATCAACACGTATATCAAGATTCATCCGCTGGCGCTGCTCAATTACGCCCGGCTCGACGACGCGGCCGTCAAGGCCGAGATCGACCGCCTCACTGCGGGGTACGACGAGAAGCCGCAGTTCTTCGTCGACAAGCTGGCCGAAGGGGTGGCGATGATCGCCGCCGCCTTTCATCCCCGCGACGTCATCGTCCGCCTGAGCGATTTCAAGACCAACGAATACGCGAACCTGATCGGCGGCAGGAAATACGAGCCGAGCGAAGAAAACCCGATGCTCGGCTTCCGCGGGGCGTCGCGCTACTACGACCCGCGCTACCGCGATGCCTTCGCCCTCGAATGCCGGGCCATGAAGAAAGTTCGCGACGAAATGGGACTGCGAAACGTCAAGCTCATGGTCCCCTTCTGCCGCACGGTAGAGGAGGGCCAGCGGGTGATCGCCGAGATGAAGCAGCACGGCCTGTCGCAGGGGGACCACGGGCTGGAAGTCTACGTGATGTGTGAAATTCCGAGCAACGTGATATTGGCGGAAGAGTTCAGCGAAGTGTTCGACGGGTTCTCGATCGGCTCCAACGACCTCACGCAACTGGTCCTCGGAGTCGACCGCGACTCGGAAATCGTGGCGCATGTCTTCGACGAGCGCAACGCGGCCGTGAAGGCCATGATCGCCACGGTCATTCGCGCCGCCCGTGCGAAAGGCCGCAAGATCGGCATCTGCGGCCAGGCCCCCAGCGACTACCCGGAATTCGCCGAGTTCCTCGTGGAGCAGGGGATCGACAGCATCTCCCTCAACCCCGACGCCGTCCTCCGCACGACGGTCCGGATTCTGGATGCCGAAAAGAAACTGGGGAAGTCCGGCGAGCGACTCCAACCGCCGACGCGGCAGGATGCGGCATCTCCGTAGAAGCGGCATCCTGCCGCTTTCGCGATGACGCCCACATACAACACGCTGATTCCACGCCCCCACCCCCGGAGCCCGGACGCGCCATTGTTTTAATGACGGTACCCCAAGGCTGCACTTTGCTGCGCCGTGGGCTATTGTATGTCGTTCGGTTGGGACTGAG
>JBLMWR010000795.1:0-10058 GCA_050257335.1 Deltaproteobacteria bacterium
CGTCCTCGCCGGCGACAGGCTGTACGTCACGAACCAGAACGGAACGACTCTCGTCTTTCGGGCCAACCCCGAGAAGTTCGAGCTGCTCGCAGAGAACAAACTCAACGAGCTCAGCAACTCGACGGTCGCCATCTCCGACGGGCAGATCTTCCTGCGGACGAATCAGCACCTGTATTGCATCGCCGAATAGCGAACGAAATACCCCGAAGGGGTTTCACGGTCACAGCCCCGGGCTGGATTGTAAAACGCTTTCAGCGTAGTTCACCGGAAAGCCCGGGGCGAATTCGATACGGGATTGACGATGTGCAAAGCGACCCGTGCTTTGATAGCATCGGGACGCTTGATTCCTGCGTTTCCCTCAAAACGGCGCCATGTCCATTCTCGTTTACGCCGTCGATCGCCCCGAACTGGAGCCGCTTCGGATGCCCGACCGGTTTCGGCATGAGATCACGTATTTCATGACGGTTTCGGGGGAAGGCGGCGTTCCGAAGCTGCCGGCGGGGGAATACTGGATCAAACTGGCGGATGCGAAGACCGCTCTCGAGGAGGGGATCGTGCGGATCGTCTCCCCCCTCGACAGCGCTTCCCGCGCTGAGATCGAACTGTCGGAGGAACAGGAAGCGTGGCTGGAGTGGATGGTGAAAAACGGCGTGGAGCACGTCCGGTTGGCGTAAGAGATTGCGATGCGAGATCGGCCGGCGTGACGGGAATTGCAAAATGAAAACTGAAAAATGAAAATTGTAAATTGACTGCGCCGCCGACAATGGTCGATCGGTCTCGGCGCGTTCTTCCGTTTCGATCGTTTCGACGGTTTCGATCTCTTCGACCCGCGTCCTGACTCCGAAATCCCAATTCCGAAATCCACATTCTTCCGCATGGACGAACACCACTTCGACATCGTCGTGATCGGCACCGGGCCCGGGGGCGAGGGGGCGGCGATGCAGGCCGCCAAGCACGGCAAGGCGGTCGCGGTCGTCGAACGCTGCAGCCGGGTCGGCGGGGCTTGCACGCACCTGGCGACGATCCCCAGCAAGGCGCTGCGGTTCGCCATCTTCCAGATGACGGAAGTGAACCACAACAAGCTCTTTCGCGAGGCGGGGCTCTCGGTCAACTTCTCGTTTCCCGAGCTGCGTAAAGGGGCGCGGTCGGTCATTGAGCAGCAGGTCGAAATGCGGCGGACGTTCTACGATCGCAACCACGTTCCCGTCTTCCACGGCCAGGCCCGGTTTGTCGATCCCCAGGCAATTGAACTGGTCGCCGACGAGGAGGTGACGCATCGCCTTTCTGCGGACTCCTTCGTCATCGCCGTGGGCGCCCGTCCCTACCGCCCGCCCGACGTCGACTTTCAGCATCCGCGGATTTTCGACAGTGACAAGATTCTCGACCTGTCGTTCACGCCGCAGTCGATCACAATCTACGGCGCCGGCGTCGTCGGTTGCGAGTATGCCTCGATGTTTCGCAATCTGGCCGTCAAGGTGAACCTGGTCAATACGCGCGACAAGCTTCTCGAGTTTCTCGACGACGAGATCACCGACGCGCTGGCCTACCACCTGCGCGAGCGCGGGGTCCTGATCCGCCACCGGGAGGAATTCCTCAAGGTCGAGGGGCGCGACGACGGCGTCGTCCTCTCTCTCAAATCCGGGAAGCAGATCAAGACCGACATCCTGCTGTGGGCCAACGGAAGGACCGGGAACACTGATCGGCTGGGGCTCGACAAAATCGGCGTCGTCCCCGACGGCCGCGGAAACCTGAAGGTCAATGAGAACTTCCAGACGGCCGTCCCGCACATTTATGCAGTCGGCGACGTGATCGGCTTTCCTTCGCTGGCCAGCGCGGCGTACGTGCAGGGGCGGTTCGCCGCCTCGCATATCCTGGGGCAGCCGTGCGAGCGGGCCATGGTCCGCGACATTCCCACGGGAATTTACACCAGCCCCGAAATCAGCTCGGTCGGGCGGACCGAACGGCAGTTGACCGAGGCCAGCGTTCCGTACGAGGTCGGCCACGCCCTGTTCCGGAGCCTGGCGCGGGCCCAGATCACCGGGCAGACGGTGGGAATGCTCAAGCTCCTTTTTCACCGCGAAACCCTGGAGATTCTGGGGGTCCACTGCTTCGGGGCGAACGCTTCGGAAATCATCCACATCGGCCAGGCCATCATGTCGCAGCCGGCCCCCAACAATACGCTCATGTATTTCATCAATACCACCTTCAACTATCCCACCATGGCCGAAGCCTACCGCGTCGCCGCCCTGAACGGCTACAACCGGCTGTTTTGAGCACCGGGAGCCACGGA
This sequence comes from Deltaproteobacteria bacterium, assembly GCA_050257335.1. Lineage (GTDB taxonomy): Bacteria > Planctomycetota > Planctomycetia > Planctomycetales > Planctomycetaceae > JACQFH01. Next base: position 2,291 of record JBLMWR010000795.1, read on the forward strand.
TGAAGGACAGATGAAACCTGGCCCTTGTCCGCCCGGAACCAGAATTAAAGGACGAAGAAATAATCACGCAAAGGCGCAAAGAATTCCGTTCACCCGAGTTCTTCGACGGACTGCCATTTCCGAAGGAACGCGCTTCGGCGAACGCCCTTTGCGTCTTTGCGCCTTTGCCTGAGTCCTTATTTTCTTCACGTCCGCGCCGGCTCAATAAAAATTGCAGACCTTGCCGCATGAAATCCTTTGTGCCAAGCGCAAATTTGAACCGCCTGCATCACGGATCAGACGTCGTTTTCGAAAATCCGCGTTTCATCTGCGGCTATTTTCCTTTACCTCGATTGAAATTTTGGGCTGCACGAAAAGAAATCGGCGGTTAGCAGTACAAGTCGTTTTTTCGGCGGAGATTAACCACGACCATCAAACGGCGCAAGCTGAAGACTGAACTCCAACCTTGAGGACTTTACGATGCGTGCCTGGCGCTTTTATGGCTTCAACGACCTGCGGCTGGACGACATTCCCGAGCCGGCTTGCCGGCCCGGTCACGTGATCGTCGAGCCGTTGTACGTGCAGCCCAGCGTGACCGAGGCCCAGCTCGCCTTCGGGATTCGCACTCTGGCCTACGAGAAGATCAAGCGCCGGCTCGAAACCGAAGCGCCGGTGCAACTTTTCGGCCACGAGTTTTCCGCGCGAATCGTCGAAGTCGGATCGGGCGTCAGCGGTTTCGCCCCCGGCGATCGCGTCGCGGCCCGGGCCAAATTGCCATGCGGAGAATGTTCGCTCTGCCGCACCGAGCGCAGCCATTTGTGCCGGCGCGGTCCGATCATCGGCTTTCAGCTTCCCGGCTGTTTTTCCGAGCGGGCCGTTCTTCCCGAAAACGCGCTGGTCAAGCTGGACGAACGAATCTCCGACAGCGAAGGGGCCTGCCTGCAGTCGCTCAGCGACAGCGTGGCTTCGGTCGAGACGGCGGACATCAAGATCGGAGATTCCATCGTCGTCTTCGGGCAGGGGAGCATGGGGCTGGAATGCATGCAGATCGCACGACTGAGCGGAGCCGGGCTGGTCATTACGGTTGACGTCCGCGACGAAGCTTGCCGCGTTTCCCGAGAACTCGGAGCCGATCACGCTCTGAACGCAACGCAGGTCGATGTGGTCACCGCTATTCGCGACCTCACGGGCGGCAATGGGGCCGACGTCGTGTTTGAATGCGCGGGAGGAAGCCCGAAACAGGGGCTCGCCGGCCAGAGGACCGTGGTACAGGCCATTGACTCCGTTCGCTCGGGGGGCAAAATCATCGGCGTGTCGTGGTTCGGCCAGCCCCTCGAAATCGACATCGACACGCTGCGCGAGCGGAGCCTGCGCTACCTCTTTCCCGACATCAGCACCCGGGGACACCTGGAACACACCGTGCACCTGGTCGCCTCGGGGCGCGTCCGACTGAAGCCCACGATCACTCACGTCCTGCAGGGCATCGAAAAAGTGCCCGAAGCCTTCGAAATCACCGCCAACAAGGGGAAATACAAGGCGATCAATCCGGCGCAGGTGGTCATCCACGGCTGAGAGGCACGTGACAATTCGACAGTACCCACGGGCCGCGGCCCGTGGGCTTGTTTCTCAACGCAACATCTATCCTCGATCTGCTGTTTTCTATCCTCTATCGTCTTCTCTCCCATTGCCCCTCGCCCCGCTCCCTGTCGACGCCATCCTTCCGCAATTGATCGACGCTCTGCGCCGCGAAACCAGTGCCGTGCTGCGCGCGCCGACCGGATCGGGGAAGACCACGCGCGTGCCGCCGGCGATTCTCGACGCGGGTCTCGCAGGCGACCGGAACATCGTCATGCTCGAACCGCGCCGCGTCGCCGCCCGGGCTGCCGCCCGGCGGATCGCCTTTGAGCGGGGCAGCTTGGTCGGCGGCGAGATCGGCTACGCCGTGCGCTTCGACCAGAAGATCGGTCGCGAGACGCGGATTCGCATTGTCACCGACGGCGTGCTGCTCCGGATGCTGCAGGACGATCCGTATCTCGACGACGTGTCGGTTGTTCTGTTTGACGAGTTCCACGAACGGGGATTGAACGTCGATCTCGCACTGGGGATGGTCCGCCGCATCCAGCAGACCGTCCGGCCCGATCTGAAGATCGTCGTCATGTCGGCGACGCTCGCGGCCGAGCCGATCGCCGCCTTTCTCGGAGGCTGCCCGACTGTCGCTGCCGAGGGAAAGCTGTTCCCCGTGGAGGTGGCGTATGTGGGAGCGAAGGGAAGTACCGGCGGTCTCTCGCTGCCGTACGGCAAGTCGCTTCTCACTGCCGGGGGCGGATACAACCCCATCTTCCGGGACGACGGGCTCGATACCATCCGGCGCGCCGTCGAAGAAGCGCTCGTACACACGACCGGTGATCTCCTGGTGTTTCTTCCGGGCGTCGGCGAAATCCGCCGAGTAGGTCAGGAACTGGCGCGGCTGACCGCCCGGCACAATCTGGCCGTGATGCCGCTCTACGGCGACCTTCCCGCCGAGCAGCAGGACTCCGTGCTGGGCCCGTGCGAGCGGCGGAAGGTCGTGCTGGCGACCAACGTGGCCGAAACGTCGATCACGATCGAGGGGGTGACGGCGGTGGTCGACACGGGACTGGCGCGGGTCCTGCGGTTCGACGAACACGTGGGGCTCGACCGGCTGGTGCTGTCGAAGATCTCGAAGGCGTCGGCTGAGCAGCGGGCCGGCCGGGCGGGACGCACGCAGCCGGGGATCTGCGTGAGGCTCTGGACGAGCGACGAACAGCGCGGGCTCCCCGACCACGAAGAACCGGAAATCCGGCGGGTCGATCTGGCCGGCCCCGCGCTGCAACTTCTCGCCTGGGGCGAACCGGACGTCGCCCGCTTCCCCTGGTTCGAGCCGCCGCGCGAATTGTCGATCGCCCGTGCGGTGGCGCTCCTGCACCGGCTGGGGGCCGTCGATGATTCGGGGGCGACCGAATTGGGGCGGCTGATGGTCCGGTTGCCCGTCCATCCGCGCGTGGCGCGGCTGTTGATCGAAGGGCATCGTCTCGGAATCGGCGAACGGGCTGCCCTCGCGGCGGCCATCCTTTCGGAACGCAGCCCTTTTGCACCCAGCTTTGGATCGACTCGCGGCCGGCGACAGGCGCAGCACCATTCGGAATCGGACGTCGTGGACCGCGTGAGCATCCTCGAAAGCTTCAAAAGTTCGGGGGGCCGAAACGAGTCACAGGGGGCTCTGAATGCCGGTGCCGCGCATTTTATTCTGCGCGTCCAGGAGCAGTTGGTCGAACTGCTCGAAGCAGCCTGCGGACGGACTGTCGATCAGCAAGCTGCGACGCCGCCAATGACCGCCGACGAGGCCCTGCAGCGCTGCCTGCTGGCGGCCTTTCCCGACCGTGTGGCGCGCCGCAGGGAAATGAGCGGCCGCCGCGGAGTGATGGTCGGCGGGCGGGGCGTGAAGCTGGCCGACGAAAGTGCCGTCGGCGCGGCGGAGCTGTTCGTGTGCGTCGACGTCGACGCCGGCGCGACCGAAGCGCTCGTCCGTCAGGCTTCAGCCGTGAAGCGCGAGTGGCTGGACCCGATGCTGGTCTCCGTTCGGGACGACGTGACATTCGACGCCCGCTCAGGCCGTGTCGTCGCCCTCCGCCGCACCTGCTGGGACGATCTGGTTCTCGACGAGGTCGCCCTGGCGCATGTCCCTGACGACAAAATCGCTGCGGCTCTCGCGGCTGCGGCGGCGGATGATCTCGACCGTGTCTTTCCCAGGGACGACGATCTTCGGAATTTTCTGGAGCGCGCGCGATCTTTGCGCGAATGGATGCCCGAATTGCAGCTTCCTCCCGTCGACGACGAGCAGCTCAAAAGCCTGCTCCCTCCCCTCTGCCAGGGGTGCCGGTCGTTCGACGACCTGCGCCGGGCCCCGTGGCTGCAATGGATCAAATCGCTGTTCACGCCGGCACAGTTGCAGGCGATCGAGCGCGAGGCTCCCGAACGGCTGACGGTCCCCAGCGGCAGCCGGGTCGCGATCCAGTACAAAGCGGGGAAACGTCCGGTGCTGGCGGTGCGGATCCAGGAACTGTTCGGTCTGGCCGAGACCCCGCGCATTGCCGGGGGGCGCGTGCCGCTGCTTCTTCACCTGCTGGCCCCGAATATGCGGCCGCAGCAGGTGACCGACGACCTGAAGAGCTTCTGGAACAACACGTACCAGCGGGTGCGCAAAGACCTGCGGGCCCGCTACCCGAAGCACTCCTGGCCCGAAGATCCGTGGAACGCGCCGCCACAACGCAGGCCCGGGAGGAAATGACGTCGTGGGGCAGGTTCTAACTTGCCCCACGTTTTGAAGAAAATGTTTCACAACGCATTGGGGGCTCATGTATCCTGGAGGAAAAGGCCGGGAGGGACTGGGTCGTGCCGTGATCATCGGCGGTCAACAAGACGAAGCTGTCCGCGGATGACCTGACTCCGGCTACGGACGGAACCAAAAACGAGACCGCGCAGAGCCGCAAGCAAGCCATCCTTCTCTTGTCTCTGTGAACCCGGCGTTCTCGGCGGCTACGTTTCCGACTCTGGTGGCGAACCGGATTCCGTGGTTCCGGCCGCAGGTGAATCGAATTCTTTGCGGCTTTCCGTGAGGCTTCTCGTCGACCGGTCATCCGTGTTTCATCTGGACTACTGGCCGCCGATTTCTTTTCGTGCCGCGCAAATTGGCAAATTCGGATCGGACGAAGAAGAACCGCAGATGTCGCGGATACCAGCGGATAAAATAGGAGCGAGGTAATCCGGCACATCCGCGACGATCCGCGTCATCCGCGGTTAAATTCATTTGGTTAGGGGCAACTGCCGGGCCACACTCTCGGCGGTTTTCCATTGCGCTCGATCTTCCAGCTTCCATCTTCTATCTTCCATCCTCGATCATCCCCGCGCCGCCCGACTCGCATTTCACCTCCATGCGCCCCACCCGCAACATCCGCCTGAAGCTGGCCTACGACGGGACCAACTATGTCGGCTGGCAGGTGCAGAAAAATGGCCTGTCGATTCAGGAGGTGCTCGAGCGGGCGATCGAGAAGCTGACGGGGGAGAAATGCCCGGTGCTCTCTGCGGGGAGAACCGATTCGGGAGTCCACGCCCTCGGGCAAGTGGCGAACTTCCATACCCACAGCGCGATCCCGGCGAAGAACTTCCGTCCCGCCCTGCAGGACTTCCTGCCGCGCGACGTCGTCATCCTCGATTCGTGCGAAGTCCCTCCCGAGTTTCACGCGACGTTCAAAGCGACGCGCAAGCAGTACCGCTACGTCATCGACAACAGCCCGGTGCCGCTCCCGTTCCTCAGCAAATACACCTGGTCGCTCCGCCGGAGGCTGGACGTCCCGGCGATGAACGACGCCGCCCGGCTTCTCCTGGGAAAGCACGACTTCCGCAGTTTCGAGACCGATTGGCCCAACAAGGTGACGAGCGTCCGGACGGTGTTCGAGATCAAGGTCGCCCGGCAGCCGATATGGAATCTCTTCGCCGGAAGGCTCCCGAATACGGAGGCTGTCGCTCCACCAACTTCTCTCCCCCTTAACAAGGGGGGGCAGGGGGGGCCGGGTGACGCTGTTCAAAGACCGTATTCAACACCTCAAGAGGCCACCCACGGCGAATCCCCCCTCGTTCAAGAGCCCGGCTCCGCGCCAACATCTCCCCCCCTTCATAAGGGGGGGGAAGGGGGGGTCGCTCCAGACGCCCGACTGACGCCGGACGCACGCGGCGACATCATCTGCATGGACATCATCGCCGACGGATTTCTCTACAACATGGTCCGCAGCATCATGGGAACGCTCGTCAACGTCGGCCGCCACAAGTGGGACAAAGCCGAGGTCGCCCGGATCCTTGAGGCCCGCAACCGCTCAATTGCCGGCTCCACCGCCCCCGCCTGCGGACTGTTTCTCGTGGAAGTTTGGTACGAATAATGCGACACCGACGCGCGACACCGTTTTTCGGATGGAGTTATCATCCCTGCGGGCGAACGAACGCTCGACACGGTGGCAAAGGCGGACGCAGGAGGCAGGTGCTTTTGCCACCGGGGCAAGCGGTCCGGCACGAGGCCGAAACCGTGGCCGGCAAGCAAACCAGTCGACGAGCCTCGTCGCCCGCCAAGCCATTTTCTGACTGAGGCGCAGACCTGTTGCCGACAAGGCACCACGGGCCGCACCTCCCCCACTCTTCCCGGATTAGCATTTCTCCACAAAATTCTGTTAATATTCGGGAACTGCGTAATCAATTCGGTCGTCATTTCGTTATTCCTTTCAGGGTGAGGCATGATCCAGCGCCGGTCAGCCGTCGGGCTGCTGCTGATACTGTTGACATGCGGGACTGGCCTGCAGGCTCAGCCAGCCGCGCCTGCAGCCGGGGCCGATGAGCCTGCCGGGCCGCGGGTTTACGTGCCGATCGAAGACCTCGACGTGGTCCTCGAGCACGACAAGCGAGGGGTGATCCTGTCCAAAGCCGAGTTCCTGAAACTGGCGGCCGAGGCCAGAAAGAACCTCGACGAAACTCCGCAGTCGCTGCGCAAAGTGGTCGTTTCGGGCGTGCAATACACCGCCCGGGTCGAGGAGCAGCAGCTCGTCCTGGGCGCGGTCATTCAACTGAATCAACTCGCGCGGGGCTGGCAGACGGTGACGCTCCCGTACCGCGGGCTGGCGGTCGAAGGGGCAATGCTCGATGAGAAGCCGGCGAAGATCGGGCGCGGGACCGGGGACGGACGGCCGCTTGTTGTCCTTTCGCACGACGCCGGAAAGCACGTTCTCAAGGTCGAATTGTCGGCGCCGCTGACGACGGTGGGAAGCGACAAGGTCGCGGCGTTCGGTCTGGCCCCGATCTCCTCGGCCACGCTGCAGATGACGCTGCCGGCCGGAAAATTCCTGCACCTCGATGAGGTCCCCCTTGAACGGCCGGCCGCGGCCGATCAGCCGGCAGCCTACACGCTGGCCCTGGGCGGCAAAAGCGGGGCGGCGTTGCGAATCACCGATCGGCGGACGCAGCAGAACGCGGCGTCGCTGGTCTTCGCCGGGACGGCGATCGGCCTGAATGTGGCCCCCGAAGAGCGCACCTGGCGGGCGGTGACGGCGCTCTCGGTCTACGGCAAGCCCATCGACAACCTGACGTTCGTCGTCCCCAAGTCGCTGGACATCATTTCGGCCGAATCGACGGGACTGGAGCGCTGGGAAATCGGCGAGGGCCTCGGGGGGAATACGACCACGCTGAAGCTCGTTTACCGCCTGCCGTTCAGCGATTCGCGGACCGTGACGTTCGCCGGAGTGAGCGGCGGCGTTATCGGCCAGCCGTGGAGCGTTCCGACGCTGTCGCTGCCCGGCGCCGCGTCGCATCTCGTGCGGGTCGTCGTGCAGCATCCGGCGGGTTTGCGGCTGCAGCAGGTGGAAGCGACGGCGGTGCGGCGCGTGGCGAGCGACGAGGCCGCCGGGCGCGACATTCCCGGAGCGCCCGATGCGGCGCTCAAGGCCGGCGCGGGGCAGGAGCTGCATTATGCGGCGTGGCGCGAGGACTTCGCACTGTTGTTCGTGACGCAGCCGCGCGCCCGCGAACTGCAGGCGACGGTCGCCACGCGCGTGGACATTACGGCGCGCGAGCTGGCGCTGCATACGAGCGTCGCCGTGCAGACCCGTTTCGCCCCGCTCTTCGATTTCGACCTGGCGCTCCCGGTCGACTGGACCGTCACCGACGCGCTCGCCGACAATCGCCCGGTCCGCTGGCATGTCGTCCCGATCGAGGCCGGTCTCAATCAGGTGCG
>JBLMWR010000796.1:0-2840 GCA_050257335.1 Deltaproteobacteria bacterium
CCGGGGAGTCATGAGAATTTCCGAGCAGGAAAACTTGCGAGTTCCGGGCCTGCGGCAGCCGGCAGACCGCAGAATCCAATTAACATCGGCTGATGCGTTGATAATAATTGCATCGACACGGCTTGGGTAGGGGAATTCGAGAAAAAATGAATCGCAGCCCCCCGCAGGATGGGCCTTCAAGCCCGTCCGTACTCCCGCCTTTGATCAAAGTGATGGCAAGATTGTCGGCTGGCGTGTCGCACAGGACGGTTGGAACCACAACGCTGTGAGGCTGTCAACCTGACGTACTTCAATCGCCCTCGGCGGCGGGAGCGGCAAGCCGCACGCCGAACCATTGCACGACGCCGATCACGCACACCAGGCTGGCAACCGTGAAACCGGCCGTCCAGCCGTACTTCACGGCGACGTAAGTCGTGATCGGCTGCGCCAGCATCCCTCCCAGATTCCCGCCGGTGTTGACGATTGCGGCGGAAGTCCCACAGTTCTTCCCGCCGATTTCGAGCCCGGCGACCCACGTGGGAGCCTCGCACAGTCCGATGGCGGCGTGCGCGAGAAAGAACAGCACGACGACAGCCGTTTGCTCGACCGCCCGCGTGGCGACGAAAAGCAGCACCGCGCTGGCGAGCATTCCAAAGGCCGGCACACTCATCCGTCCGGCGCGATATCCCCAGACCCGCACCAGCCGGTCGGAGAGGATCCCTCCCAGCGGCATCGCCAGGATCATCGCCGAGGCGACGATCGATGTGTAGTTGCGGCTCGCCTCTTCAGGAAAATGCCGAACCTGAACGAAGTAGTATTTCATCCAGTAAAAGAGCGTGTATTCGTAGTACCCGACGGCGGCGTAATTGAACGTCAGGAACACGAGACTCGGATTCCTGATCAGATCGAGGAACTCGCGCCCGCCGACTTGCAGTGCGGGGGCGCTTTCGCGCTGCGGCACCAGGGCTCGTTCAGCGTCGTTCACGAAAGGGTGCTCGGCCGGTCGATTGCGCCCGTACCAGAACCAGAGGACCGTCAACAGAGCGGTGACCGCCCCCATGACGCCGCATGCGTCGCGCCAGCCCACCAGGTCGGAGAGTTTCCCGAAAGCAACCGGGGCCAGAGCCACGCCGACGGTCGTGGCGCCGAGCACGAGTCCGTTTGCCCAGGCCCGGCTGCCGAATGGGATCCAGGCGGCGGCGATGCGCCCGGCGGCCGGAAAGAGCGGGGCCGAGAAAGCTCCCGTCAGAAAGCGGACCACGACGAAGGTGACAAAGGCCGCCATCATGGACAGCCCGTAACCACTGTAACCCGTCAACGCGACAAGCCCGGCGGTACCGAGGCCCGACAAGAGCAGGGCGAACCACGCTCCCCGGCGGTCGCTGAGCCAGCCTCCCACGACCATGAAAACCGTGTATCCGAGCAGGAAGGAGAAGTAGATCCATCCCATGTCGGTTTCGGAAAAACGGCATTCCTCCATCACCTGGTTGACCACCGCGGGGAGCGACTGCCGGTGAAAGTGGTTGAGCCCCGTGAAGCCCATCAGGATCAGCACGATCTGCCAGCGAACCCGGGTGGGGCGATGGGGAAGTGCCGGCGGCGGCGTCATGCGGAGCGATCCGGGAAATCAAGTCGGCAGAAAATCGCCACGCCGGTACGGCAGAAACTGCCCGTCGCGCAGGTAGCATTCGTGGTAATGCTGCAGCCTCGCTTCGTCGATCTCCACCCCCAAGCCGGGCCTTTCGATCGCCCCCCACCGCGGCCCGGCGACGATCGGAACCGGTTCCGTCAGAATGTCGTCCGCCATCAGCGCGGCGGTCTGCTGCGCTCCGTCGATGGCGTTGGGGATCGCCAGCAGAACGTGCTGGCCGGCGGCCGCGGCGATTCCCAGTTCGCCATGCGTGTGCTTGCACACCTGCTGCCCTTCCCAGTGCGCCCCCCACGACAGCATCAGAAAGTTGCGGAGCGAACCCACCCAGTAACTGCTGAAGCACAGGACGTCGGCGCACCGCGCGCGAATCACCCGCTGGCAATCTTCGACCCGCCCCAGACCTTCGTTCGCGCAAATCGCAACCGGCACACGGGCCCGCAGCTCGCGCATGTTCTCGACCGGATCGATCGGCACCGGGGCCTCGGCGAAATCGATGCCGAATTCGGCGTCCCAGCGGGTGAGCTGCCGCGTCGCCTGGGGAATGTTCCACGCCTGATTGGCGTCGACGCGGATCCTGCGTTCGGGCCCGATGGCCGTCCGCAGCGCCGCCAGCATTTCGGTTTCGGCCCGTTCATCGAGCCCGACCTTCAAATAGAAGCATGTGTAGCCGCGGTGGACGCCGTCGGACGCCTGCCGCGAAATCTCATCCGGGGCGCCACGGGCCAGATAATAGAAGTAGTCGACTTCGTCGCGGAGCGCACCGCCGAAGAGGCGATAGAGGGGCTGGCCGCAGTCCTTCCCGCACAGGTCCCACAGGGCCTGGTCGATGCCGGCGAAGGCGAAATTGCCCGTCTGCGGACGATGGTCCCAGAGCCCGGTGCGAAAGAAATCGCGGGCGATGGCTTCGCTCTGCCACGGATCGCGGCCGATGAGAAAGGGCGCCGCCGAGCGGACCGCCTGCTCCACGGAAGCGACGTCCGGCCCCGTGCTGCATTCCCCCCAGCCGACCAGACCGTTGTCAGCGGTGAGGCGGACGATCGTGTCGGTGACGCCGCCGCGGGCCACGCGGCTGCTGATTTCGTCGTGGAGATAGGGGACGCTGACGATCCACGTGTCGAGACGGATGATTTTCATCGCGGGGGTGGAGCACGCGGAGCAGGCAGGCAGGAACGGCGCGGGCCACTTTCACACTGTTCTAGCCACGGATCCC
>JBLMWR010000797.1:0-5768 GCA_050257335.1 Deltaproteobacteria bacterium
GTGACATTGGGTTTCGCCGCCGCAATAACCAGGACCAGTACGCCGTTCAGATGGCCCCCGACCGCGAGCAGTGGAACCGCCGCGGGCATCTGTTCCTCGTCGCCGACGGGATGGGGGGGCACGCGGTCGGCGAGCTGGCCAGCAAGATCGCCGCCGACACCATTCCCCACACCTACCAGAAACTGGGGGATGAAGACCCGGCCGCGGCGCTGAAGGCGGCGGTGGTCGCGGGCAACGCCACCATCAACGCCCGCGGTGAATTGAACCGCGACTTTACCCGGATGGGAACGACCTGCTCGACGCTCGTTTTATGCCCGCAGGGTGCAGTGATTGCTCACGTGGGGGACAGCCGTGTCTACCGCGTGCGTGCCGACCGCATCGAACAACTGACCTTCGACCACAGCCTGCAATGGGAGCTGTTGCGGCAGGGAAAGATGTCCCCCGAGGAGATTTTCCGCCGCGAGCCGCGAAACGTCATCACCCGCAGCCTCGGCCCTCAGCCGGTCGTCGAGGTGGATGTCGAAGGTCCCTACCCCACGCGTCCCAATGACGTCTACGTCCTCTGCAGCGACGGGCTGACGGGGCTGGTTCGCGACGAAGAAATCGGCGTGGTGAGCCGCGCGCTTCCACCGGCCGATGCCTGCCGGCTGCTGGTTAACCTGGCGAACCTTCGCGGCGGGCCGGACAACATCACGGTCGTCGTCGCCCGCCTCGGACCGATTCCTCCCGAACTGCCCCAGGAGACCGGCGCCGACGGCGATGACGCCGCGGGGGGACGATTCGGCTGGGGCTGGTTGATCGGGCTGTTTCTGGCGGGGGCCATGTTCATCGTGGGCAACGCGCTTCCGCATTTCGACCGGCACATGGAAGGCTTGCTGCTGGAAGCGCTGGGGGCCTTCGGGCTGGCGGCGCTCATCCTGGCGTGGATCCGGGTTCGACGTCGGGCCGCGGTCGCCGCGGCCTTCCCGAAGCTGAATCCCGGAACGCCGTATCGCACCGCGTCGGCGAAAATCACTGCCGAATTCGTCGCCGAACTGGCCAACCTCGAACACAACCTGCAGCGTACCGCGGTTGAAGAGGGCTGGTCCATTGAATGGACCGAGCACAACCGAATCTTCGAATCGGCGAAAACCGCCCTGTCGGAACGGCGTTACATCGAGTCGCTCCGCGATTACGCCCGGGTGATCCAGATTCTCATGGGGGGCATTCACCTGTTGCGCAGGCAGCGCGACCAGCTCGTTCGCTGGGGTACCCGCCCGGCGCCGAAGCCGGAGGAGGGAGAGGGAAAGTAGCCGCGGCGAGGGTATTGTGTACTGTCTGCGCTCTTCCCCGCTCTTGCCCGGTTTGCCGGCCGCATGCTAAACTCCGCCCGGCTCACGACGACAGGGAGGTCCGCGTGCTGTTAACCAGAACCATCCGGCGCAAATTTCTGCTGGGTGTCGGTCTGGTCCTGGTGATGCTCCTCATACTTTCGGCCAGCGGCATCTCGGGGCTGAATTCATATCGCAACGTCATTGGCCAGCTCAATTCCGATATCAACGAAGCGCCCCAGAAGGCCGAACTTGTTGCCGCAGCCGCGGCCCTGTTCGACCCCATGGGCGAGCACGTCGTCGGTGACGGTGCCGACGAGTGGCGCATCCGGGACGATACGTCGGTTCTGGCACAACAGCAGAGAATTGCGGAGCTGATCGAGACGGCGCAAAAGCGACTCGCCGAATTCCGCGACCGTGCGGAGCGTCTCCCGCGGACCAGTTTCCATGAGGGCCAGCGAATGGTCAGAGACCTGCTCTTGAATAATTACGATTCCGGCTTGCAGGAACTCGCGCGGGTCAACAAGCAGCTTGGCAGGCAACCCGAGGATCGCCAGCGCCGGATCGAGACACTTCGCAAGATGGTCGATCAAACCGTCGGGCTGGTCACGGCCGCAGAAAAGATTCCGGAGCCGGTGGCGGGCATCAACGACAGTCTCGAGCATGCCAAAGACGTCTACCTTTCATCGGTGGTGGCGGTCTGGGCCGCCTCGGCCGTAGTGCTGGTCCTGTTCCTGGGACTCTTGCGATCGGGATACGTGTGGATCTTCGACCCGCTCCGCAAGCTGCATCAGGGGGCCAGGAGGGTCGCGCAGGGCGACTTCAACTATCGCGTGACGCTCAAGACCCGCGACGAAATGGCCGAGCTCGCCGACGCCTTCAATAAAATGACGAGCCGGTTTCAGGAAATCGCCGCCGATCTCGACCGCCAGGTGCAGGAACGCAGCCGGCAGCTCGTCCGCTCCGAACGTCTGGCCGGGGTGGGCTTTCTCGCCGCCGGCGTCGCCCACGAGATCAACAACCCCCTCTCGGCGATCGCCATGGCCAGCGAATCGCTCGAAGGCCGCGTGCTGGGGATCCTTGGCGGCCTCGATTCCGCCGAAGCCGGCGTCATCCGCCAGTACCTGCGGATGATCCAGGACGAATCCTTCCGCTGCAAACAGATCACCGAACGGCTTCTCGATTTCTCGCGGGGGCGCGACGCGACCCGCGAGTCGACCGACATCGCGCGCCTGGTCTCGGAAGTCGTGGCGATGGTTCAGTACCTGTCCCGCTACCGCGAGAAGCGGATCGAATTCTCGAACGGCGGACCGTGCTGCGCCGACGTCAACGGCCCCGAAATCAAGCAGGTCATCCTGAACCTCGTGGCCAACGGGCTCGATGCCGTCGAACGCGGCGGGACGCTGCGAATCAGGCTCCAGGAACAGACCGATCATCTGGTGCTGGAATTCACCGACGACGGCTGCGGCATGACCCCGGAGGTCATCGAGAACCTGTTCGAGCCGTTCTTTACCCGCAAGCAGTCGGGCCAGGGAACCGGACTGGGGCTGTCGATCAGCCACCGGATCATCCACCTGCACGGGGGGTCGATCTCGGGCACCAGCCCCGGACCGGGACTGGGCAGCACGTTCGCCGTGCGGCTGCCGCGGAAGGCGCAGACGCAGTCGGCGGCCGCATAGCCCGTTCTCTTCACCCGCTGATCCTCGTTCCCGGGGGGAGCCTGGGAACGAGTGTTTCGGGAGGGCTCGAGGATCGCCTCGAGCCGGTCGGGGAGGCCCTCGGGAACCCGCTCACTTTCCGCGATTTTTCGCCCAATTTCGCTGTTCACCAAAACCGGGCCTCCTGCTAACATGCCCGGCCCTTTGAGATTCGAACGCGTTTGCCATTCGGGCCGGACAGAACCTGCGGGAATTGCGGATCCTTCCGGGGACATGACGTCCCCGCGGGCCGACAAGGAGGTTGCGGTTGAACCAGTCTGCTCTGAACAAGCTGCGGGTGCTGTTCGTCGATGACGAAGCGCCAATCCGCGACGTAATGCGGATCGAACTTCCGCGAATGGGGCATGAAGCCACGATCTGCGAGGACGGGAAAGCGGCGATCGCCGCCATCGAAAAGAACACCTTCGACGCCGCCATCGTCGACCTGCGCATGCCGGGGATCTCGGGCTGGGACGTCGTCGCCCACCTCCGGGCGGTTTCCCCCGAGACCGAAATCATCATCAGCACCGGACACGGGAACCTGGAGGACGCCATCCAGGCGCTCCGCCGCGGCGCCTACGATTTTCTGACCAAGCCCACGAAGCTCGCGGCGATCGCCAGCGTGCTGCAACGCGTGGCCGACAAACGGGCCCTCACGCACAAGGCCATCGCCCTCGAGAACCGGCTGAAAGCAGTCGAAGGGAGCCCCGACATCGTGGGCGACACCCCCTCGATGCAGCGCGTCAAGAAACTGATCGACCGCATCGCCCCGACCGACTCCAACGTTCTTATTCTCGGAGAAACCGGAACGGGGAAGGAGCTGGTCGCCCGGCGGATTCACGAGATCAGCCGCCGCTCGCAGATGCCCTTCGTCGCCGTCAACTGCGGCGCGCTCCCCGAAAACCTCGTCGAGAGCGAGCTGTTCGGACATCGCAAAGGCGCCTTCACCGGGGCCGATGCGCCGCGGAAAGGGCTGATCGAAGTGGCCAACGGCGGGACGCTGTTCCTCGACGAGCTGGGAGAGCTCGACAAGGGAATGCAGGTCAAGCTTCTGCGCGTGCTCGAATCCGGGGAAGTCCGGCGGGTGGGCGAGAACGAGGCCTTTCACGTCGACGTCCGCGTCGTGTGCGCCACCAACCGCAACCTCCAGGAGCTCGTGGAACAGGGTTCGTTCCGCGAAGACCTCTTCTTCCGCGTCAATACGTTCGAAGTCCACTTGCCTCCCTTGCGCGAACGCCGCGAGGACATCCCCGATCTGGCGCGGACCCTGATCGCCCGGCACCTGCGGCGGCCGCAGATCCCCGAGGGGATGCTCACCGCCGAGGTCGTCGCCGTACTGCAGCAGCACGAATGGAGCGGGAACGTCCGCGAACTGGCCAATGCCCTCGAGCACGCCGTGATTCTCTCCGACGGCGAAACGATCACCGTCGAGGACCTGCCCATCAGCATCACCCGCAAGCCCCGCCGGCTGCGCGTTCTGGGAGACCAGTCCGAGACGGAGCGCCCCAGGACGCTGCGCGAGATCGAAATGGAAGTCATCCTGCAGACGCTCGAAAAGAACGCGGGAGACAAGCCCCGCACCGCCCTGGAGCTGGGCATCGCCCTCAAGACGCTCTACAACAAGCTCAACCAGGTTCAGCACCACGCCGAGGCGGGCTGAGAGCGCGTCTTGCACCTGTGTCTCGGCTCGCACGTCCCGAGCCTTCAGCGAAGGGCGTGGCGGCTCATGAGCGACAATTGTCTCAAGCTGTCTCGAGTCGCGCTGCGCCTGGCAAACGTGCCGTTGCCGGCGACGACGCGCTGCTAACCCGGATGATTCCGTGCGGAGATCGTCAGCAGCCGGCGGGCCTCGTTGAGGACAAACCGCGCGTCGCGGAACGGTTCGAAGCTGATGTCCTGCCAGCGGACCAGCCCCGCGCCGTCGATAAAAAACGTCCCGTGCAGCGGGCGATTTTCGAAGTCGTCATGCGCGCGGCAGGCCTTGAAGACTGCCAGTCCGGGGTCCGAGGCCAGCGGAAACGGAAAGGCGCCCGGCTTGTAATTCTCAATCGACTTGGCGAGCCCCGCGTCGTCGTCGGTGCTGATGGCCACCAGCGAAATCCCGGCGTCCTGGAACTCCTTCGTCAGCGGAGCGAAGGCCTGAAGCTGCTCGGCGCAGTGCAGGCACTGGTATCCCAGATAAAAGATCACGACCACCGGCTTGCCCCGGTATTGTGCGGAGCCGATGCGCCCTCCCTTGCCGTCGCTCAAGTCCCATTCCGGCGCCGGCTGGGGCTGCCAGTAGATCGGTCCTAGCGAATCGAGCGGGGGACGGATGCCCACGTCGGTCTCGGCCGGCTTGACGATCCGCCAGTCGCCGGGAAGATTGAGGCGCTCGGCGATGGGGGCCAGCCGCGAGAAAACGGGCGCGTCGATATCGATCTGCCCCGAAATCTCGCGCAATTGCTGAAACCGTTCGCCGGCTTCCTTTTCTTCTCCGGCGTGCCACAGAAGCTCGACGAGTTCTGCCAGAGGCTGCACCTGATTTTTGTGGCGATCGACGGCTTCGCGGGCGTTCTTGAGACCCTGCTCGCGGTCGCCGGCCAGAAATTCGACCCTGGCCAGGTAGACCGGATTGACTCCGCCGGCTTTCCTGAGCAGCGGCAACCCGCTCCGGTAATCCCCCTGCTCGACCGCCAGATATCCTTTCAGCTCGTCGATTGCCAGCTCGATGGGGCGCAGGCGACCGTCCTCTTCGGGGGTCGGCAAAGGAACCGGCTCG
>JBLMWR010000798.1:0-9466 GCA_050257335.1 Deltaproteobacteria bacterium
CCGTCCCCTGTGACAGGGCATATAGCCCCGTCGACAGCAGATAGCCGAACGTATACGGAAAATTGTAGAACGGAAGTCCACTGATATAGAAGTGCAGCTTCGAGACCCAGAAATCGGGATACCAGCCGTCGTCGGCGAGGCCGTCGAGATACGCTTCCTTCTGCGCCGCCAGCATCAGTTCCGAAATCCGCGCTGCCGGCAGTTCCCCCTCCCCCCGCTCCCGGTGGAAGTTGTTTTCAAAAATGAAACGGGCGTGAATGTTCATGAGGTACGCCACGGCGTCGGCGAGCATGTGATCGAGGATCGACAGTTTCTCTTCGCGCGAACGGGACTCGGCCAGACGGCGTTCGGCCAGCACCGCTTCGGCGAACGTGGACGCGGTCTCGGCCAGATTCATGGGATAGTCCTGGAGGAAGTAAGGCTGGTCCTTCAAGACCCACGAGTGATAGGCGTGTCCCAGCTCGTGTGCCAGCGTCGACACGTTGTCGTGCGTATTGGTGAACGTCATGAACACGCGCGACTGCCTCTTCGTGGGAAATCCCGTGCAGAACGCCCCCTGGCGCTTCCCCGAACGGTTTTCGGCCTCGACCCAGCCGCCGGCGAGCGCCTGCCGCGCGAATTCGCCCAGGTCGGGGCTGAACTCCGAAAACGTGCGGATGACGAGGTCGGCGCCGTCGTCATAGGAAATCCCGGCCGCCAGGCCCGGCTTGTCGGTCCCCGGCAGCGGGGCCTGCGTGTCGTACCACGCCAGCCGCTCCTGTCCCAGCAGGCGCGCCTTTGCCGCCAGATATTTCTGGAGCACGCCCTTGCGCCGTGTGATCACCGACCACATGGACTCCAGCGTCTGTCGCTGCATCCGATTCTTGTGCAGGGGGACTTCCAGATGGTCCGCCAGCCCCAGTCTCCGGTACAGGGTCAGCCGGGTTCCGGCAATGTGGTTGAGCGCATCGGCGCAACTGTCGGCCATCGATTTCCACGCCTTACCGGCGGCGTAGAAATTGTTCTGCCGGACCGAGCGCTCGGGAGAGTCGAAGCGGATCTGCCCCGGCGACATCTCGACCAACTCCCCTTTTTCCATGACTTGGATCCGCAGATCTCCCGACAGGCGATCGTAGAGCCGCCCCCAGGCGTGAATGCCGTCCACCGCCAGATCGGCGGCCAGCAGCTCCTCGCCGCGCTCGAGGCGCAGTCGTGCGTTCTTCCGGCGCTGCGCCAGAAAGAAGGCGTTTTTCGAGAGCGTAGGATCAGCCGCCGTCAGCGCCTCGAAATCGGCTTCGCCCGCGACACGCAGTGCGAATTCCACGTTGGTGGAGATCCGCTCGCGCAGCGGATCGAGGGCCGACAGGGCCGCCTCGAACCGACGATAGAGCTTATTCCCCGCGTCGGCCGCCGCGTGACACCCGATGAATGCCGACAGATCGGTCGCCTGCATCTCCAGCCGCTCGAACTCGCGCAGGAACGCCCCCCACGCCGTGGCGTCGTGGCTGCTGACACCGGGCAACCGATCCGACCGCTCTGCAAAGGCCGCCAGATCGCAGCGGAAAGCCTCGACGATCTTCGGAAATTCCTCTCCCGCCGGCGGCGGGAGCAGCGCATCCAAGTCCCAGTTTTGATGATATTTCGCGGTCGTGACGGCCAAGTGCGGCTCCTCGATCTGGTCAAGATGAACGGGATGTCCATTCTAACGGGAACCAGGCGAGAAGCCACTCGACAAGACAAGCACTGCCCGACCCGGCAAAGTCGGTCGGAAATTCGCGTCGGCAGAGCTCAAACGCGTTCACAGCGCAGCGCCCGGCCGGGAAACGGGGCGGCGAGATTGTCAACCGGCTGGCCATGCGACACAATCGGAACGCCGTTCACTAGGACGTGATTGATCCCCGTGGAATACTGATGCGGGTTCGCGTAAGTGGCACGGTCTTGAACGGTTGCAGGGTCGAAGACGACCAGGTCGGCGAAGGAACCGGGGCGGATGGTGCCGCGGTTGGTCAGCCCAAATCGCGCGGCCGGGCCGCCGGTGAGCTTATATACCGCGTCTTCCAGCGAAAACAGTTTCCAGTCGCGCACGCAGGGCCCCAGCAGCCGCGCGGCCGACCCGTACATCCGCGGGTGGATGATCCCTTCTTCGAAAAAGATCCCGTCGCTCCCCATCAGATACAGGTCGTGGGCCAGGAAGGGGTGGACGAGCCGGTCGTCCCCCTGGTTGAACACCAGCAGCACCGCCAGCCGCTCTTCGATCAGCAGGTTGCACAGGGCTTCTTCCGCCGGAAGGTTCGTTTCGGCGACGTAATCACTCAACAGCTTTCCCTGATGCCGGGCGTTCTCTTTGCTCAGCGTCCAGGCAATGTGGATCTTGTCGAGCTCGAGGTCGTAGGCCGCGAGTCCCGCCGCGAAGCGGGCTCGAATCGCCGGATCGCGCAGTTTCGGCAGCACCGCCAGCGGGCCCTCTTCCCAGACTTCGTTGGGAAGCAGAAAGTTGAGCATCGTCGATCCCGGCTGGTACGGGTAAACGTCGAACGACAGTTCGACCTCGTGCCGCGCCTCGCAGTCGATGTATTCCAGAATCTGCTCCCCCTCGGCGGCATCGGGCGCCTTGAGGTGCGAAATGTGAACCGCCACTCCCGCGCGGCGACCGATCTCGATCGCCTCCCGCAGGGCCGGGAGGACCCCCTTCTTGTATCGGATGTGTGTCACATACAGCCCCCGTCTTGGGACGAGCGCCGTGCACGCTTCGACCAGCTCATCCGTGGTCGCGAAACATTCGGCGATATAATCCAGCCCCGTCGAAAGCCCCACCGCCCCTTCGTCCATCCCCTGTCGGATCGCCGCCAGAATCTCGCGCATCTGGTAATCGTCGGGCGGCCGCCGGCCCCAGCCGCAGGCGTTGACGCGGACGTTGGCGTACGGAATCTGCGTAGCGGCATTCTGGACATTCGCGCGGTCGAGCCGGGTGAGATAGTCGGCGATCGACTCCCACCCGTCATATTCGTCCTGGCGCAGGGCGTTCAGCGAGCGGAGGTAGAAGATCCATTCGGCGGCGTTGTGTCGACGGACGGGAGCATACGAGATGCCGTCCGGCATCAAAACTTCGGTGGTAAACCCCTGACTGGTCTTGGCGGTCAGGTGTGGCTTCTTGAGCAGCCAACCGTCGGAATGGGTGTGCAGATCGATGAACCCCGGCGCAACGATGCGGCCGTGGGCATCGATGACCTGACGGCCGTCCTCCGCCGAGAGATCACCCACGGCGGTGATTTTGCCATCGCCAATTCCAACGTCGCCGCGGCGGCGCGGCGCGCGCGTTCCGTCGATCAGAGTTCCATTTCGAATGATGATGTCGAACACTCAGAGCTCCAGTTCTGAAATTCGGTCGTGTTCTGATCTGACGGGGGCATGGAGAAAGCGCCCCGGCTGCCGCAGAGCAGCCGGGACGCTGTTCCGCAAATCCGGACGCCGCCTGTTGTTCACGCGGCGCGATTCGACGCCCGGCTTGAAAACTGAAGCAGCCCGGTTTCGAGTTGAAACCGGGCTGCGTGGAATCGATGAGCTGAAAGCTACTGCTGATCCTTGTCGGCTTCCGAATCGTTCGAGTTGCCTTCCGCGGGCTTTTCGTCGGCGGGTTTTTCTCCAGCGGGCTTATCAGCCGCTGATTTTTCGGAATCCGGCTGGCTGCCATCGGCATCATGCGCCGGCGGTCGTCCGCCCGGCCCACCGGGGCCGCCCGGTCCGCCGGGGCGTCCTCCCGGCGGTCCCGTCATGCCCGGGGGCATCATTCCCGGCCCCATCATCCCCGGGGCGCCGCCTCCCGCAGGCGGGGCCGCCTGCTCGTCGCTGGCGAGCTTTGCAGGTTCGGGCGGCGCCTTGTCGTCCGCTTGAACCGCGAGCACCTCCAGTTTGCCGTCATCGTCTCCGTCTTTGTCTCCCTCCTTTTTTTGTTTCATCCAGTTGTACACGTAAATCTCGCGTTTGTTGACGGGGCTGATCGTGAACCAGGAATAAACGTCGACCCGATTGGCGCCGGCATGATTATTCCAACCGTCCAGCATTTCCGTTCGGGGTTGCTTGCTCCCCAATACCCTTTTGACATCGGCCATGGTCACCGCGGGACTGTCCGGCTGCTCGTCCACAGCCTTCATCTTTGCGCTCAGCGCGGCCAGCGCCTGCCGGTGTTGCCACCAAGAATTGCCTTCAATGGCAATCAGGATGAGCATGACGCCGATAAATCCTCGCACGAGGATCAATTCGACGGGATTGCGGCGTTTGGCCGGCGGACTCCCGACTTGGGGAGCTGGCTTGCTTTCAGACATGGCAATGGTCCCTTCTGAAATGAGTGTCTCTGAGAGGGGGAATGAGTCCCGATTATACAAGGTCCTGCGGTTAAATCCACATGTCGCGGACCCTCCGGGAACGGTCTTTTTCCAAAAAGACGAAGCTGTTATCTTGCTGTGGTCTTTCCCCGCTTGTCGCGGGAGCTGGCGGACGCCATGAGCGTTCCGGAAGCAGTTGCAATCCGGGCCGCGCGGTGGGAAGATCGGCAGTCACAGCGGGCCCGTCTGTGACGCACGGGCTGTGAGCTTTTGAAGGGTGGGTTGTGCCCATCGCACGGTCTGTTGGTTCGGTGGGCGCAGCCCGCCCTGCAGGAAGGAATTCCGATGAAGACGACGGAGGACAGCTTTCAGATTGAGTGGCACAACGAGTGCGTCGTCATAATTCCGGCGCACGACGTCGAGAAGATGCGCTGGGACCTGATCGAGCAGGCCGCCGAGATCGTCATGGCGCCGCTCAAGAAAACCAAAACGCCGATGGTCGTGTTCGACCTAAGCGAAGTGCATTTTTTCGGTTCGGTCTTCCTGTCGCTGCTCCTGCGGTGCCACAAGTACGTCAAGACCCGGGGGGGCGAACTGGTCATCTGCGGCCCCAGCCCCCTGGCCCGCGAGCTCCTCTCCGTCACCTCCCTCGACACCCTGTGGGCCATTTACGACACCCGCCAGGAAGCGCTGGAGGCGTTGTCGATTTGATCACCGAAGGCATTCCCGAAACCTCTGCAGCACCTGCGCCGGGGTCGCCGTGCCGGTGACGCCGAGCTGCTGGATGGTGATCGACGCGACCAGACAACCGAGGCGGGCCGCCTGGGCGGGGGTCGCGCCCGCGCATAGGGCCGAGACGATCCCGGCCGTCGTGCTGTCGCCCGCGCCGACGATGTCGATCGGTCCATCGGCGCGGATTCCCGGGATGTGCTGCCACGTGTCGCCGCCGACGTACACGATTCCGTCGGGGCCGACGGTGGCGTAAACCGGGCGGCTGGTGCGCCGCGACAACGCGCTGGCGGCGATCCGCACGTCGGCGTGGGTCGAGTTTTCCGATTTCGCTCCAACAGCCCCGGGCATGGCTTCCAGCAGCTCCCTGCGGTTGGGCTTGGTGATGCAGTTCCGAAACAGGCAGATATGCCGCCGGCTGTCCGCCAGAAAGACGCATTTCGGGTGCCGCGAAGCCAATAGCGCCACGTGCTCACGCACGGCGTCGGTGACGACCCCCTGATTGCGCTCGGTCACCTGATCGGCGACGATCACGGCATCCACGCTGGCGGCCAGGGCGTCGAGCTGTGCGATGACCTCGCGATCCTGGTCGGCGGATGCGGCGGAGCGGTTTTTGATGTCGAGCCGGTTCAGTTCGCGCGCCGGTCCGGTCGCCTGCGACAGCATCGGCTTCGTATACGTCGGCGTCATCCGATCTGAACGGACGACGACACCCGTGGTCTCGACGCGCCGGTCCCGGAGCGCCCGCAGCAGCTCGAACCCTTCGCCATCGCTGCCGATCACCGACACTGCGTGCAGCTTTCCAAACCCGAGGGCGTGCAGGTTATTGAGGACTGTTCCGCCGGCGCCGGGGTAACAACGGACGCGGACAATCTGGTACGCGTCGAGCCCGGTCTCGACTGAAGTTTCGGTCAGACTGGCGTCGAGATCGAGGTATCGATCCAGGAACAGATCGCCCACGAGGGCCATCGAGAGGCGCGGGAGTGCATCGAGGATTCGTGTAAGGGTTGATTCGTCGAGCATATTTTACGCGTCTTTCCGGGAGAATTGCTCAAGTCGCGATACCGCAGGCGGCCACCGTCCACGAATCGCGGAACGCAGGCCCGACTGGTCACACGCCACGCTCGCGGTTTCGCGAAAAAATCATCTACGTGACGCGCTCGCGCTCCTCCCGCGCCAGCGCCGCGGCGCGCAACTGCGGTATCGACCTGCGATGCTCGCACTGCACATAATGACTGCGCCCCCCGTCGGCGACCGTGCGGACGAGAATCGTCTTCCAGGGGCGATAGTAATACTGCGGATGGCTCTTCGGCTGTTCAACCTTCGGGTCCCCTTCGAGGCTCAATAGATCGAACACCGCCGTCGTGAAATCGGCGATTTTGCGTCCCTGCTGATGAGCCACGTTGCGGGCCATCGCCAGGGCCTTCAAGTACACCTCCGGCCCCATCACCGCCGTGCCGAAATTGTACATCGCTCCCCCCTCGAGTCTGGCGACGCTCTGGCAATAAATGAGGAAATCGCGGTAGCTCGCGCCCCCCAGCGCGGCCCCGTCGCAGTTGGGATGCTCATGAAGAATGTCGTAACCGATGCCGATATGTACCGTCACGGGGACTTTCAGCCGACACGCCTGCGCCAGAACGCTCAAGTGTTTGTTCGGAAAATCTCCTTCCAGAATCGCTTTCCCCAGCGCTTCGCCGTAACCCAGTCCGCCGGCGTAACCGGCGGCGATCACGTCGTTCATCCGTCCGGTTTCGCGCCACAGCCCGAATTCACCGGAACTGACGTATCGGGGCACGCTTTCGCACGTCGCGCCGATCAGGGCCAGTTCCCAGTCGTGGATCGGACCCGAACCGTTGAGGGCCAGATGCGTCAGAAGCCCCCGTTCCATGAGATCGACGAGGTGCCGGGCGACTCCGGCCCGGATGACGTGGCCTCCCGCCATGAAGATGATCGCCGAGCCGCGGCGGCGGGCCGCCACCAGCTCTTCTCCGAGTGTTTGGATCACCGGATCGATCGGCTCGGAAAGCGGCGCATCGAGCGAAAGTTGAAGCGTGATGGGCACATCGTGCACCCGCTCGGCCAGCGGCTTGATGATCAGCTTCGAACGATCAAATTGCTGATACGACATTTCGTCTCGCAAGTCCCGTTAAGCACTGCATGATGCAACGTGCGTCCCCCAGGCCCACCGGCCGCGCCCGGTGGGTACCGTCCAGGCCCGAACAACATTTCGCCCCCTAAATCACGCATGATTGCAAATCCTAAGAGAATTCCTGAGAATTGGCGAGCGAGAATGGATCCGTAGGATGTGCTCCCGAGCCCGTCCGTCCCCAACGATCAGTCGCGGTGCATTGCGTGCGATTCGATCGTCGTGAAGCGTCGGCAATCACGCACGGGCTTGGAAGCCCATGCTCCATGCCCTTTCCCACCAAACCCAGGAGCTTCTCAGTGCGATCGGCGAAACTCTCTATACTAACGATCCTGTTCAGTATCGTTGGCGGCCACCCCGCGCCGGCGGACGAAACCGGAAAAAAGGCCCCGGCTGCGAAGCCCTTCGCCATCGACCGGCGCGTTCCGTGGAATTCATCGAAGATCGTCGGCACGCCCGATCCTCCTCCGCCGTACCGCACCCGGCAGGTCTTCCCGAAACTCAAATTCAACGAGCCCCTCGCCATGACTTGGGTGCCCGGATCGAATCGACTGCTGATCGTCGAACGCCGCGGCAAGCTGTATACCTTTGAGAATTCTCCCACGGTCGAAAAAGCCGACTTGTTGCTGGACACGGGAAAGCAAACGTACGGTGCCGCTTTTCATCCAAATTTTCAGACGAACGGGTTTGTGTATGTGACCTACGTGCTCGACGACAAGGAACCGCAGTCGAAAGGGAGCCGGGTCTCGCGCTTCCAGGTCGGCAAAGAACGCCCCTGGCGCTGCGACCCGAAAACCGAAAAAATCGTTCTCGAATGGCCGTCGGGAGGGCACAACGCCGGTTGCCTCGCCTTCGGCAGGGACGGCTATCTGTACCTGTCGTGCGGCGACGGCAGCGGGATCGCCGACGAGCTGCAGACCGGACAGGACGTCGGCGACCTCCTGGCGAGCATCGTGCGCATCGACGTCGATCATCCGGATGTGGGGAGGGAATACGGGATTCCGAAGGACAACCCGTTCGTCAAGACGCAAGGCGCGCGGCCCGAGCTCTGGGCATACGGTCTCCGGCAGGTGTGGAAGTTCAGCTTTGACCGGCAGACGGGAGATCTCTGGGCTGGCGAGGTCGGGCAGGACCTGTGGGAATCAGTCTACAAAATCGAACGCGGCGGCAACTACGGCTGGAGCGTCACCGAAGGCTCGCATCCCTTCCGTCCCGATCGCAGGAAGGGCCCCACTCCCATCCTCAAACCGATTGTCGAACACCCGCACTCCGATTTCCGGTCCCTCACCGGCGGCTTCGTCTACCGCGGTTCGAAGTACAAGGACCTGGCCGGGGCATACATCTACGGCGACTACGACACCGGCAAGATCGCGGCGCTCCGCTACGATGGCAAAAACGTCACGATGCAGCAGGAGCTGGTCGATACGCCGTTCCGCATCATCACCTTCAGCGAAGATCACAGCGGAGAATTGTATTTCGTCGATTTCATGAACGGGACCATTCATGAGCTGGTTCCCGCACCGAAGGCCGAGCCGGTCGCGCCGTTTCCCCGCAAACTGAGCGAAACGGGGCTTTTCGCGTCGACGAAAGACCACGTTCCCGCCCCAGGCTTGATACCATACTCGGTGAACGCTGAGCTCTGGTCGGACCATGCCCTCAAAGAGCGGTTCCTGGCCCTTCCCGGAACGGCGCAGATCGAATTCGACGCGGTGGAATATCCGCAGCCGGCCCCCGGCGCACCGCGCGGCTGGCGGTTTCCCGACGGCACCGTCGTCGTCAAGACGTTTGCGATGGAAATGGGAAACCCCGCCAGCCGCCGCCGGCTCGAGACGCGGATTCTCCAGTTCGAGCAGGTCGCCGGGACGGAAGAAGTCGGCGACCAGGTGTGGCGCGGCTACACGTATGTGTGGAACGACGATCAGACCGATGCTGACTTGTTGCCGGTGCAAGGGGCCGATCGCGAGCTGATGATTCGCGATCCCGATGCTCCCGGCGGCGTTCGCAAACAGACCTGGCACTTTCCCAGCCGGGCCGAGTGCACGCTCTGCCATACCATGCCCGCCAAGTACGTCCTGGGAGTAAACACCTTGCAGATGAACAAGGACCACGATTACGGCAACGGCGTCGTGGCGAATCAATTGGCGGTGCTGGAACGGCTGGGGATATTCAAGTCGCCGCTCCCGAAGCCTCCCGCAGAATTGCCGCACCTGGCAAACTATCGCGACGAATCGCAGCCGCTCGACGCGCGGGCCCGGTCGTACCTGCAGTCGAATTGCGCCCACTGCCACAT
>JBLMWR010000799.1:0-2657 GCA_050257335.1 Deltaproteobacteria bacterium
AGGCGTCTGGTTCCGGCCGCACGCCGAGCTGGGTCCTGTGCGCCGCTGTGGTTCAGGCGTTCATCATTCCTGCCAATTCGTGCCCTTCGTGGTTGAGAGTTTTTCGTCAACGTTATCCGCCATCACGCCACCGCCGTGGTGCGGTAAATTCCCCAGACGGACGGTAAGTCCCCCGCGGGAAGAGCGCGAAGCTGGCGTTTTTGCTCTTCGATCTCCTCCGCCGTCATGATCCCCAGCGTCAGGTACCGCTCCCGGATTTCATCATAATAGAGCAGGAGATTCTCGATCACCGTTTCGTCGGTGGGGCATTCGGTCGCATGATGATGGATTTCGCGGTAGCCGGCGGCTTCGAGCGCCCACGGGAGGCTCGCTCCAATTTCCGGCGACAGGCCGCTCGCCTGG
This sequence comes from Deltaproteobacteria bacterium, assembly GCA_050257335.1. GTDB lineage: Bacteria > Planctomycetota > Planctomycetia > Planctomycetales > Planctomycetaceae > JACQFH01. The sequence goes on from JBLMWR010000799.1 coordinate 403, forward strand.
TAGAACCGGCTGATCCCTTCCGCCCAGACGCGGAGCACCGCCAGTTCCGGCCGGCCGGAGGCTTCCAGCACCACGAATCGCCCGAGCAGCGCCCGGAACTCCGGTTCGATAAAGCCGATCCGCGTCCCCGATCGCAGAGCCATTCGCAACCGCCCCAGCCACGACTCGGCCATCGGAATATGGTGGATCACGGTCCGCCCCAGGACGACGTCGGCCCCGTCGAGCCACGGTCCGGGGTGGGTGACATCCGCCAGAACGGGCTCGAAGCGGGCGGCACTGCATCCGGCCAGCCTCGCGCGGGCCTGTTCCAGCAGGCCGGCCGTGTAGTCGACTCCCACCAGCACGCCTCCTGTTCCGAGCCGCCGCAGAATCCGCCGGCTGAATCCCCCCGCCCCGCTCCCGATCTCGACGACCCGGGCGTGCGGACGCAGGTTGATTTCATCCAGCAGTAATTCCGAGACTTCGGCGAACTGCGCATCCTGAATCTCGAGTCGCCGCGCCGCGTCTGTGCTCTGCCCCAGAACGTATTCTCGTGAACCGGCCATGGTCAATTGTGATTTCGAGGCGGAAATAAAAACGCGAATCATCGTTTGCCGGATTGTAACCGCGGAAATCCTCGAAGGAAAACAGCCACAGGGTGACACTGATGGACACTGATCCAAAGAAGACGCACTTCATGTCATCTGTGTTGATCTCGGTTCATCTGCGGCTCATAGCCTGGGTGTCCGTCGTGGCGCGACAGCCGGCCCAAGTCACCTGTCATTCTTCGGGGCGACCTCGGGGCGAATTGATCGCGCAGGCAGGTTGAGGAACTGTCCCATCCCTTTCTGCCGGCGTGTCAACCAGTCGTAATTGCTGTCGTGCAAAGGAGATAGCCACAATTTGCCGGCCTGGCGGCTGGTTGATCCTCGCACGGGTCGTCTGCGTCTATAATCTACAGAGTGACTATGCTCACGTCTTGAACTCGGGAGAAATCGCCATGTGGCGCAATGCGTTAAGTAAACTGATGGTGCTCGGGGTGTTGGGAAGCGTCCTCGCCTTGCCGGCGACCGCGGCCATTGCCGTTGAAATCAAAGACGACGCGGGGTTCTTCAGCCAGAAGGCGCTCGACAAGGCCAACTCCCAGTTGGCCGATCTCAAGAAGGAACACGGCACGGAAGTCCGCATCGAGACGTTCAAAACCGTTCCCGGCGGGAAAGCCAACGAGGTGGCCAGGATGGATCGCACGGAACGGGCGAAGTTCTTCGAAAAGTGGGCCCGCGAGCGGGCGGCTGCCGAGCATGCGAAAGGGATTTTCATCCTGATCTGCAAACAACCTGGCCACGTGCAGGTCGAAGAGGACAGGCAGACGCGGAATCAGGGGTTTGGAACCGCCGAACGCGCTGAACTGCGCGACAAAATCCTCGCCGGTTTTCGGGAAAAGGAATACGACAAGGGGCTCCTCGACGGCGTGGACTACGTCAGTCGCGAGGTGAAAAAGCTGAAACCGCACCCCAACGGGGCCCGAACCGCGTCGGGGACGCACCGCGGCGATCAGCGCGCAGCGGGACAAGACGGCCGCGACATCGGCCAGGCGCCTGCGCGGCACCCCGGCATGAGCTGGCTGGGCTGGGTCCTCCTCATCGGGGCCGTGCTGCTCGGAATCCGGCTGATCGGCGCGCTCTTCAGCGGCTCTGGTGGTGGCGGCGGGGGAGGCTATGGTCCCGGCGGATATGGAGGCGGCGGCGGCTTCTTTGGAAGCCTGATGACCGGGATGCTCGGTGCTTTCGCCGGCAACTGGCTGTACCATCAATTCTTCGACAGTTCAGCCCACGCCGGAACGACCGGCGCGTTCGGCGGCGAGGATAACCGCGGCGACGCGGGGGACACCGGCGCGGGCGAAGACTGGCAGGGAACCGGCGGCGACTTCGGTGATGACGACCAATCCGACGGCGGCGGAGGGGACTTCGACGGAGGGGACTCGGGCGGCGGCGACTTTGGCGGCGGTGACTTCGGTGGCGGTGACTTCGGTGGGGGTGGCGACTTCGGTGGTGGTGACTTCGGCGGCGGCGGAGATTTCTGAGCGGACGCACGTCCTGCGCTGGCGACGCTGGCAGCGTCGCCAGCGGAAATCAGTAGCGGCGATTCCGGTGGTAGCGCGCGGCACTTTGACCCCGACACACCCTGAAGCGTTTCTACCGCGCCTCCTCCTCTTCCACGGCTTTCGCTTTGGCCGGTGTCGCAGGTTCGACTGCCTCAACCCGTCTGACATCGTC
>JBLMWR010000800.1:0-3989 GCA_050257335.1 Deltaproteobacteria bacterium
TGAACGCGCGCGACGCCAGCATCCCGGAAATGTGCGCGAGCACCCCTGGTTGGTTCATGACCAGCGCCGACAGAACGTGTCTCATGCGGATCCGTTCCTGACCAGCTCCAAGACAAAGAAATCGTGCAGGACGCACCAGTTTAGTGGCCGCCGCCAAGGCATACAAGGGAAGCGTAATGTAGCTATCTCGCTCGGGTACATCCGCCAATCCGGGAAGGGAATGCGATTCTCGCTCTGCGAGATGGGGTATCGGCATTCCACTGTCATACCGCTCTCGGACCCGGTACGACTCTGCCGTGCCGCAGCCGGCGGATGGCACGCGAACAAAGTGCCGCGAATGGGCGGTTCCTGTCGCTCGGACGTCAGCCGCGAGAATCATGGACAGACACCATCTCGGAGGACCGAGACGGCTACATTGCGTCGACCTCGCCGGAGCAGTAGCTGACGGCAGTGAGGGCATAGAGGTGCGCGACGCGGACGAGGTCGTCGATCGAGACCCATTCGCCAAGCGTGTGCGCCCCGGCGGCGTTCGGGCCATGCGTGATGCCGGGAATGTTCGCCAGCGCCCAGAACGTGTTGCAGTCGTCGCAGAAGGGCTTCGCGCCGAACGGGACCGCGCGGCCTTCGCTGGCGGCGGCGTGCGCTTCCTGAAAACTCGCCACGAGCGGGTCGTTGCGGTCGAGCCGGAATCCGTCGCGGACGATCTGGTATTCGACGCGGATGGTCGTTCTCGTCCGTTTGGCGACCTGCGCCACCAGAACGCGAAATTCCTGTTCGACTTCGTGCGGCCTGGCCCCCGGAAGCCAGCGGCGGGTCCCCTCCAGGCGGCACTCCTGCGGATACTGGTTGAAGATCTCACCGGCGTGAACCTGCCCGATGAAGACAGTTTCGTTTCCCGCTTCGGGATCGGATTTGGCGGCGAGGAACCCGCCGAACTGCCGCAGCCGGGCGATCAACTCGGCCCCCGCGTCGACGACGCTCGGCTCGTGCGGGGGGCGCATCACTTCGTGGATCGGGGGGCCGTCCCGGCGGATCGTGATCTTCCAGGTCGCCAGCCCGCGGCCGACGACGGGAATGACGGTGTTCAGGTACTCCGGAATCAGGACGGCATTCCCGACGTACCCTTCGCGAATGAGGGCTTCCAGTTGCCGGCCGTCGCCCCACGGAGCTTCGTGCAGATCGTGAGCTGTGAAGAGGACGCTGCCGCCGGTGAGCGCTCCGCTGTCGCGCAGGATGCGCAGTGCCTCGACCGCCGCCCCCGTGCCACCTTTCATGTCGCACGATCCGCTCCCGGTGATACGGTCTTTTTGCAATTCGGGAGCGACGAAGGGAAGATGAACGGTGTCGAGATGGCCATTGAACTGTAATGTCCGTCCCGGCTTGCCGCTGTCGAGGCGCACGGCGACGGCTGGGGCCGTTGGATGGCCTGCCGGCGGCCGCTCGACCTTGAATCCCTCGCCCGAGAGCATCTCCCCCAGCCGGTTCAGGACGGCGCCGGCGTCCCCGGTTTTACTGGGTATCTGAACCAGCTCGACGACTGTACGCACTAGCCGATCGCGGTTGATGAGCAGCCGGAGACGCTGGATGAGTTCGGCGGGGAGGGGCATGGCGGTCGATCAGAAGATAGAGGATAGAAGATACAAGGAAGATAGAGAGGCTCTGGCACCGACAAAGCCGACGGGCCGCGTCCCGTGCGTACTGTCGGAGTCTGAAAACCTCACTTACCGTTGCATGGGCAACTGCACACACACGATCTCGCTGTCGCTGCGGGCATACACGCGGTTCCCCGCATACGCTGGATGGGCCCAGATCGGCGCGCCTTCTTTACGGGCAATAACATTTACCCGGGACTGCTCGTGACAACCATCAGGGTTGAGCCGCGCGAGAATCAGGTCCCCCAGCTCGTTAAGGATAATCGCGCGGTCGCCATCGCCGAGCCAGACGAGGGTCGCCTGCGGGTTGCGGCCGCGCGGGGTCATCCGGTGGCCGTCATCCCAGAGTTTTTTTCCGGTCGCCAGCTCGAAACACGTCAATCCGTGCCCATGGTCGATCGAATAGACGTAGCCGTCGCGATAAAGAGGCTGCGACATCAGCCCCCGCAGGTTCTTCGCATCCTCCCAGATCAACTCGGCATCTTCCGGCCGCTTTCCAAGCCGAATCGCCTTCGAGCCGGCCCAGTAACCGGTGACGAACACGATTCCGTTCCGGTAAATGGGAGTGGCAATCGACACCCCGTACGTCACCTCGTAGGGGATGCTCCAGTGAATCTTTCCCGAGCGCGGGGCGATGCCCAGAATGTGCTCGGGGGTCCAGGCGACCAGTTGCGGGCCGCACGGGGAGTCGATAACCACCGGCGTGGCGTAACCGGCCGGATCGCTCGACGCGCGCCAGGCCTCTTTCCCGGTGAGCCGGTCGAAGGCCATCAGGGAGCCATTTTCCGCCCCCGGATGAAAGATGACCAGGTCCTGCCAGATGACGGGCGAGGCGGCCAGGCCCCAGGTGGGAATCTTCGCATTGAATTCGGCGACGCAGTCTTTCGACCAGACAACCGCGCCGGTTTTTACGTCGAGGCAGAATATGTACCCGACCGCCCCCAGTGTATAGACCCGCCCCTCGAAAACGGTCGGCGTGACGCGGGGACCATTCCCGTAATCGAGTTTGCCGTATTTGACCGGCCAGGTGTGCGTCCAGAGCGGCTTTCCTGATTCGGGATCGAGGCAGAGCAGCCGTTCGACTTCGGCTGGATCTGTCTGGCGATCCATCACGAAGACGTGCCCATCGGCGACCGACACGCCGCCGTAACCGCCGCCGATCGCCCTGTTCCAGACGACCGGGAGTTTTCCGTCGGGCCAGACGGTCGGGACCTTTGGCCCCCGCCACGTCCCATCCCCACGCGGTCCTCCCCACCGCGGCCAGTCTTCTGCGCGGGCGACCGACCGCAATGTCATCGCGGCGAAAACGAGCACCAGCATCGCTGGCAAACGGATTCCACGTTTCATGCAAAGGCCTTGATTCGCAGGCGGTGATTCACGTCGCATTGTCGCGATTGTAACCGCAAGCACACGTGAATGCAGCCAAATCCATGTCACTGAGGGGATGAACGCCTCGGCTCGCTTGGGCGAGCGGCTGCGGAATGGTAGAGGAACGACCCGGGACAACGTATACTCGCGGCGACGTCGTATTCGAAGAAGTCCGAAATTCGAAATCCCGCCTCCGAAATCGTTCCTATGCCCCGCCATTGGATTCTTACCGACGTCTCGAAACGGATCTGGCGCGAGAGCTTTGCCGTGGCAGCCAGTCCCGAACTGAAGCTGGCCGGGTCGGAAGGCTGGTCGGTCAACAAATACACGCTTCGCGGCGGCGTGTCGGACGGGGTCGATGTGGTCGAGCTCAACAATGGAAGGCTGTCGGTGTCGATTCTGCCGACGCGCGGGATGGGGCTCTGGCAGGGGACGTGCGACGGGCTGGAGCTGGGCTGGAAATCGCCGGTGGCGTTCCCGGTGAACCCGGCGTTCGTGAATCTCGTCGAGCGGGACGGGCTGGGCTGGCTGGCAGGCTTCAACGAATGGCTCTGCCGCTGCGGTTTGGAATTCAACGGGCCGCCAGGCCGGGAAGGGACGCTGCACGGGAGGATCGCAAACCTCCCTGCACACTTCGTCGAAGTTTCCGTCACGACCGACGGTCCGGGAACGATTTCCGTTTCGGGAATCGTGGACGAGACGATGATGTTCGGGTCTGCGCTTCGTCTGAAATCGACGATTCAGACGGCGGCCGGTTCGAATCGCATCACGGTCATCGACGAGATCACCAATTTCGGCGGAGGCCCGCGCGAGATGGAACTGCTGTACCACATCAACACGGGCCGGCCGTTTCTGGAACCGGGGGCCCGGTTCGTCGCGCCGATTCTGGAAGTCGCGCCGCGCGACGCCACAGCGGCCGCCGCGATCGACTCGTTCGACACCTACGCCGCGCCGCTGACCGGTTTTGCC
>JBLMWR010000801.1:0-3137 GCA_050257335.1 Deltaproteobacteria bacterium
GGCACCGGGTACGATCCAATGGTCGAACGGCGGCGTCTGGAGCAACTTCGATCCGGTGGCCCTGAGTGCCCTGTTCAGCAACGTCCCGCAGTATCCGTTCCCGTGATCTGAAGGCGGAGCGAACGGCTTTACCGAGAGCCCCCCGGCTGTCCCGTGGCAGCCGGGGGGTTTAATCGCGGCGTGCCTGCGACTGCCGTGGGGCGGGCTTCCCCAGCCCGCCCGTGTAGACGCGGCATCCTGCCGCATCGCCGCAGTTTGCCGGCGTTTCCTTCTGCTGAAAACGTGCCGCGGACGTTTACCCCGGATTATTAAAGCAGGGTGGGTCAAGCTCGCGCAAGTCCACGGTGCGTCAGCGCAAGCCGCTTTCGGTGCTGGCCACACGCCGTACCGGCCCGAGACGTTTGCCGGCGAGCGAAGACCCACCGACGCTTCGGCTTGCTCGACACACCCTACGTCACCGTGAATAATCCGGGTTGCACCTCGCTGGCGGGACTGGCGATCGGGAGAGAAGGCATGCTGCTCCACCGCAAGCGGCAGGATGCCGCTTCTACGGGGACGCGGAGAATTCTTCCCGTAATGACTGTATGGAATGCTCCGATTTTTCCGATATCAGGGAAAAGAACGCGCCGGTGGAACGGCGCCGGGGCCGGGCTTTGAGACGGGTGAAATCCCCGTAAGGCACGGCAGCCAAAACAGATGGGGAAGGATCCCGTATGCGAAGCACGCTCTTCTCGATGTCGATGACGATGGCCCTCTTCGCCGGCCTTCCTGTGGCGCAGGCGGGCGAGGTGGATCCGTTCCTGGCCGAGGAGCCGATCTCGAGGGTGCAGTACAGCGTGCCGGGCAACTTTTCCGCCCCGGACGAGCCGGGAGTCGTTGACCTCTCGGAGTCCGGGTTCGACGACATGTCCCAGGCCTGGGACCAGCAGGTGGTCCCGCAGGAGCACTGGTTCGACCTGCCGAAATACGGCATGTATTTCCAGGGCGACGCGCTGTGGCTGGCGCGGATTCACAGCGTCGATCGGCCGCTTGTGGTGACGCTCCCCCCGGGATCGCAGACGGTGCTCACGGCGCAGGACGCCCCCCTGACCGACTTCTACCGGCCGGGGATGATGCTCACGCTCGGCTACCGGATCGATCAGGTGTCGGCCTTCGAGTTCACCTACTTCGGCCTCAATGAGTGGAACAGCAGTGCGACAGCCGCGTCGCCGGCGGGGAATCTGGGACTGGCGGGCACGCTGCAGACCACCACCCAGGATTTCATCTTCGCCGACCGCATCACCTTCGAATACGGCTCCAGCATTCAGAATGCGGAAGCCAATTACAAGCAGACCATCGAAGGCCTGACCCTGCTGACCGGGTTCCGGTATTTCAGCCTCACCGAGGCGGTGAACATCAATTCTCACAGCGCGCTGTTCAACGAGGCGAGCGATTATCACGTGACGGCGTTCAACCGCCTGGTGGGGTGGCAGTTCGGGGCCGGCTACGGCCGGCAATGGGGCCGCCTGAACGTCGGAATCCTGGGAAAAATCGGCGTCTTCGCCAACCTGGCGAGCCAGACGACGCTCTTGCGGGATTTCGGCAATACGTTCACCGACCGCGACTACCGAGCGGAGACGACGCCGGTGTCGGTCCTCGGCGAAGCGATCTTCAACGCCAGCTACCAGGTGTTCGACTGGCTGCTGATCCGCGGAGGATACCGGTTCATCGGGGTCGACAACGTCGCCCTGGGGCCCGACCAGCTCGACCTGAACGCTCCAGCCCTGAACCGCCGGCAATCCGTCCAGGCCCACGAGTACCTGCTCCTGCACGGTTTCAACGCCGGCTTCGAGATCCGCTGGTAGTCGAAGCGGCATCCTGCCGCATCTGCACTCGTTCCCAGGCTCCGCCCGGAAACGCATCGTTCGAAGCTCCGCTTCGCGAAGGGTGGCGGGGTCAGAGCGGTCGGATGCCGACCGGCACCGGTAGCAGAAGGCTCGCGACCGGCCGTCGCGGATGACCCGAGCTGGCAATCGAGGGGCGGGCCCGTCACAGGCGCGCCTGCCGGGGCCGCCTCTTGACCAGCGTGCGATCCTTCCGTAATTTCCGCGTGGGTCTCAATGGGCCCCGCAGGGTCGAGCGTCGCTCGCGCCGCTCTGGCCCCGCCACTCACCCCCAATTCACAGATGCACCCCGGCTAACCGCTGCGACCCCATTTGGAGTCGGGCCGGCCGGCGACTTGTCGCGCGATCGAGACCAGTGCTTTGTCAAACCTTGATTTTCGGGTAGCCACGCTCGCCAGAGCGTGGGGGATGAGTCTGTATTCGATGCTTTCCGGCGCTCCGGCGAGCGTGGCTACAACCTGACTTTCATCTTTGACAAAGCACTGGCCTTCGTCCCATTGGCGGTTGCGAATACGTATCACTGGCAGGCACCGCCAGACCTATGATCTTACTATCCCGCATCTTCGCTCTCCGAAAGGCCGCTCCTTTGGGCGACGGGAGAGAAGTTGCGCGTCGCCGCCGGCACAGCCTGCGGAATCGGTATTTCGGGATCATATTTCCGTAATCCTTCCGCAGAGTTTGCCCGCTTGACTGCGCTCGCGGGTGCTCTACACTATCCTTTACAGTCTTGCTATCCTGCCCATCCCGCCGCAAAACGTCACCAGACTTCGGGGGTTGATGTCCATGTTGATTGCCGGTTGGCTGAAGAATTGGCGTGTCCGTCGGGAACTCTTGCGCTCGCGCCGGCCTAGGCGGATCGCGGAGCGGCGATTGACGAGTTGGGCAGCGGAGTGCCTGGAGGTCCGGGCGCTGCTGTCGAATATTGCCGTCGCCACCACCGGGGGAGTCATTACCCTGACGGGGGATTCGGGCGACCACACGATGACCGCCTCGGTCGTCGGCTCGAACCTCGAGCTGGTCGGCTCGGGCGGGACGACGTTCACGTACAATTCGACGACGAGCGCGACGGTGGACATCCCGCTGAGCAGCATCGGGACGATCAAGGGGATCGTCATGACGATGCAGGGGGGGAACGACTCGATCACCTTCGATGCAGCGAATCTGGGCACGATTTCGGGAAGCGTCCTGGTGAACCTGGGGAACGGCACGAATTCGCTCGACTTCAAGGACGCAACCGTCACCGGAAAGATGACC